>JAOTUD010000257.1 GCA_029864065.1 Gammaproteobacteria bacterium
CGCGCGTTACTGGTTCGGCATTCCGCTCGGTGGCGCCGTCATGTTCGTCGCCGGCATCCTTTTCTGGGGCGGCTTTCATACCGCGATGGAAGCCTCCAATACCCTCACCTTCTGCACCAGTTGCCACGAAATGAGTTACGTGTACGAGGAGTACCAGCAAACGGTGCACTACCAGAACGCCAGCGGCGTGCGCGCGATCTGTTCCGATTGCCATGTCCCGAAGCCCTGGGCCTACAAGGTTGTCCGCAAGATCAAGGCTACCAACGAACTGTTCCACAAGGCGCTGGGGACGATCAACACCAGGGAGAAGTTCGAGGCCCAGCGGCTGGCGATGGCGGAACGTGTCTGGGAAGATATGAGGGCCACCGACTCGCGCGAGTGCCGCAATTGCCACACGCTCGAAACGATGAACCTGGAAATCCAGGACAAGAGCGCCCGCAGGCGGCACACGCCGGAATGGAAACTCGAAAAAGGCGAGACCTGCATCGATTGCCACCAGGGTATCGCGCACGAGCTGCCGGAGGGGTATTAGTAGCCCACGGCAAGCCGATGTTGCATCGCTAAATCGTTGTCGGACCTCGAGTCACGGCTGCTGCGCGGCCGGGCCCGGTTTTTCAACCGACGCCGAAATCGTCACACCAGTAAATTTTGCCGATGAGGATTGGCGTCGTGTCGCCTGTTGACCCTGTCAGCTAATATTTACAAAGCGCGCGCCGACTCGTCCTGCCTTTTTTCCTGTCCGGGGCCTGCGTCGCGTTTATCGCAATTATCTCGGATCGCATGATCAACGCCTGGGCGCCGCGGCTGATGCGAAACCACCATTCCCGCGACAGCGGAGAGCGGCTGGTCGAGAATTTCCTGCGGCGCGCAACAGATTCCCGATAGACACCGACCGCATTTTTCTGGTCGATAATCATCGAAGCATAGTGACACAGGCTAAATGGATAATTATTAATTAGCATCGCTCGATCGACGGGTGGCCGCTGGATCCGTATCCTTCTCGAATAACCCCGGCACGGCGGAGACCGCTAAATGGAAGACCTGCATGTAAACCTGCTTATCTGGGCAGGCATCCTGTTCTGTATCAGCCAGTCGGCGGTGTTCTCCGGACTGAACCTGGCGCTGCTCAGCATCAGCCGCCTGCGCCTCGAGGTGGAAGCTCACGCCGGAAATACAAAGGCAATCAGCATTCTAGGTCTACGCAATGACTCCAATTTCCTGCTGACCACGGTGCTATGGGGCAACGTCGGCATCAACGTGCTGCTGACGCTGCTGTCCAACTCCGTCATGACCGGCGTCGTCGCGTTCCTGTTTTCCACCGTTTTGATTACCTTCGCCGGCGAAATCGCGCCGCAGGCCTACTTCTCGCGCAACGCGATGCGCATGGGTGCGCTGCTGGCGCCGCTGTTGCGCTTCTACCAGGTACTGTTTTATCCCGTGGCCAAGCCCAGCGCGCTGGTGCTGGACCGCTGGCTCGGCAAGGAGGGCATCAGCTATTTCCGCGAGCAGGACTTGCATACGCTGATCCGCAAGCACATCGAGTCGGAACACTCGGACGTGAGCCGGCTCGAGGGCACCGGGGCGATCAACTTTCTCAAGCTCGACGATATCGCGGTCTGCCATGAGGGCGAAGCAATCCACCACGATAGCATCATCATGCTGCCGCAACGCGACGGAAAACCGGTATTCCCCGAATTCGAGCGCGAAGCCAAAGACGGCTTCCTGTGGCAGATCAGCCGCTCGGGTATGAAATGGGTGATCATCGTCGACCGCGACGGCCAGCCCTACATGGCGCTGAACACGAACCAGTTCCTGCGCGACGTCCTGTTCGCCGACGACGGGTTTCATCCTTACGGTTACTGCCATCGTCCGATCGTCGTGACGGATGGCGACACCCCGCTCGGCAAGGTATTGTCCGGGTTGAAGGTCCACGCCGAAACCGAAGCGGACGACGTCATCGAAAACGACCTGATCCTGGTCTGGGGCGAACACCAGAGGGTTATTACCGGCACCGATATCCTCGGCCGCCTGTTGCGCGATATCGCATCACGCGAATCCCAACCGGCATAGCAAGGCGCCTGATCCAGAGCGTTTTTCCCGTTGCCAAACCCCGGCGTTACATTCAATATATCGCACACGGTTAGCCGGTAATAACGCCCGGAAACCGATCTACGGAGCAAACCCAATTGAAGCTTTTCGACGTTAGCGTGCTGGGTCTGAAAAAGATCTACGACATGCCGGGCACCTGGTGCGAAGCGGATTACCGCAACCTGCTGCGCGAACTCGAAGTCGACGAAGTCGACGACATGTCGGGCGGCGACCTGCTCGACATCCTGCTGATGGCGCTGCAGGACCTCGAGCCCGAGGACGCGGGCGAGCTGGTGCTCGCGTACAAACTGAAGACACGAGTATCAAAAGGATCCAGACAGAATATCGTGCAGGATCTGCTCGAGGGCCAGCGCGCCTGGGAGGAGACGGCGGATATTTACCTGCACGCAGACATCTTCGCCGCCTGCGTGCTGCTGCAGCAGGCGTTTCCCAAGATATTTGCGCAACCCGACATGCTGCAGCTGCGGCTGCAGCTGGTCGCGGTCGGAGCGCCGGGCAAGGCGATCCTCGGCGAGGAACCCGAAGCGTCCTTCGTCGCCCGCGTGCTCGCCGACGGCATGAGCGAAAAAAGCATTCTGGAGCGGCTGTTCGACGAGCAGCTGGTCTCGAATTCGTTTCCCGAGGCCGAGGGAATCGTCTGGCTGGCAGAGTTCGGCGAGCGCTCGGCGGACGGCAAGTCCGCGCTGCTGACGGTTTATTCGTCCGAGCACTGGCTCGATTCGATGGAGGACGTCGGCGATTTCCCGTCCAGCGCCTACAACGACCGCCCGGACGAGGATGACGAGGATTGACGACCCGCGCGGTTACTTGCGCTAGCCGTTCCGGGCTAAAATGATGCCGTTTACCGAAACGGGCGAGATTCACGACAACCGGCCAACGACAATTCGAATCAGCGCCATAGCCCTTTCAACTTGTGATCTACACCCTCCCGATTACGACAGGCGCAAAATCCGCGCGCAGGAGAAACGAGATGCCGATCATTGAACGAGACCCGTGGCGAATGCAGTACTTCGAGCAGGTCGCCTGCCCGGAAAACGTCGTGATTCCGACCGACGACGAGCACGCCTACGCGCTGTTCCCGGATCACCGCTGGATCTACAACAAGCTGCTGGTCTGCGATACCCAGGGATTCGGCGGCGCGCCGCACGGCGTACCGCCACCGTCCTTCCCGGTTTTCAGCAAGCCCATCTACAACATGCACGGCATGGGCGTCGGCGGCCGCGTGATCAACTCGGAAGCAGAACTGAACGCCAACATGAACGCCGGCTACATGTGGATGACGCTGGCCGAGGGTGAGCACGTCAGCAGCGACGTCGTGGTTATCGGCGGCGAGGCGCAGTGGTGGCGCCACAGCGCCGGCAAGACGCTCGGCGAGGGCGTGTTCGATTACTGGACCGTGCTGGCCGCGGACAAACCGGAGATCGAGCAGTACTGCGGCGACTGGCTGCGCGTCAACCTCAAGGGGTATAGCGGCGCGGTCAACCTCGAAACCATAGGCGGCAAGATTATCGAGGTGCACCTGCGTTTTGCCGACCAGTGGCCCGACCTGTACGGCGAGGGCTGGATCGACGCGATCGTCGAACTCTACGCGCGCAGGCGCTGGCGCTACGCCGACACGGATCGCAGGGACGGCTACAGCGTCGTCCTTTTCGGCGCCCACGGCGTGCCCTATCGCCACCCTCCGGCGAGCCTGGTCGACGAGATCGCGGCCCGCCCCGGTGTCACCAGCGTGCAAATCACTTTCCACGAGGACCTGCCGCCGGAGCAGCACGCAATGCCGCCGGGCGGCTTTCGCCTCGCGATCGTCAACTGCTGGCAGCTGGAAGCGGGTCTGCGCGCGCGCGCGGATCTCGCGCTCGCGTTCTGGTCGACGCAGTCGCTCGGCACGCAGCGGCACGCGACAGCGCCCCGGGCAGGCTGACGCGACTTGCCGATGGCATCCACGCAGCGGCATGTCCTGCCCCGACCGGTTCGTGAAATAGAGAACCTGTTCATCCCGCTGGCCGACGGCACGAGGCTCGCGGCGCGGCTGTGGCTGCCGCGGGACGCGGAGCAAAATCCGGTGCCGGCCATACTCGAGTATATCCCGTACCGCAAACGCGATTTCATGCGCCTGCGCGACGAACCCATTCACCGTTACTACGCGGGGCACGGTTACGCCGCGGTGCGCGTCGACCTGCGCGGCTCCGGCGACTCGGACGGCGTGCTCGACGACGAGTACCTGCCGCGGGAACAGCTCGACGCGATCGAGGTCATCGCGTGGCTGGCCGCGCAACCCTGGTGCAGCGGCAGGGTCGGCATGACCGGCATTTCGTGGGGCGGTTTCAACGCGTTGCAGGTCGCCGCGCACCGCCCGCCGGCGCTCGGTGCCATCATCACGCTGTGCGCGAGCGACGACCGCTACTCCGACGATGCACACTACATGGGTGGATGCCTGCTCAACGAAAACCAGATCTGGGGCACGGTGCTATTCGGCCTGAACGCGCTGCCACCGGATCCGGCGCTGGTGGGGGACCGCTGGCGCGAGCTGTGGATGCAGCGCCTGCAGGCCAACAAGCCATTTCCGGCGCACTGGTTGCGCCATCAGCGCCGCGACGCCTACTGGCAGCAGGGATCGGCATGCGAGGATTTCTCCCGTATCCGCTGCCCGGTCTACGCCATCGGCGGCTGGGCCGATGGCTACTCCAACGCGGTGCCGCGCCTGCTCGAGGGACTCGACGGCCCGCGCAAGGGTCTGATCGGCCCGTGGTCGCACAACTTCCCGCACAACGGCGTTCCGGGCCCCGCGATCGGCTACCTGCAGGAAGCGCTGCGCTGGTGGGACCGCTGGCTGAAAGACATCGACACCGGCATCATGGACGAGCCGATGCTGCGCGTGTGGATGCAGGAATACGCCGCGCCGGAACCTTTCCTCGAGGAAAGCCCGGGGCGCTGGGTCGCCGAGCAAACCTGGCCCAGCGCGCGCATATCGAAGCGGCGCTGGCACCTCAACGGCAGCGCCGGGCTGCAGGATTCTCCCGCCGCCGCGGTCACCCTGAATCTTTGTTCGCCGCAGATAACCGGGCTCGGCGGCGGCGACTGGTGCGGCTTCGGCAGCGAAGGCGAGGCGCCGCTGGATCAACGCAGCGACGACGGGCGCTCGCTGG
>JAOTUD010000258.1 GCA_029864065.1 Gammaproteobacteria bacterium
CTATGCGGTCATGCGAATAGTGCAGGATCGGGATATAGTCATAGTACTTCGCGTCTTTTGCGAGCACCGGCATTTGCAGCGATAGCGTCGCGTAGCCGTGCTCGGCCAGGCCTACCCGCAACGGATCGACGGTATCGGCCCAGTCCGGATGAAAGCCGCGCCCGTGCAGGATGACAACAGCGGTCCCGGCATCGTCCGCCTCGGAGTAAATGCCGAGAAACTCGCGTCCGTTGGCGTCCAGCCACTCGGGTGCGCCGTCGAGGATGGCGTCGACGATTTCGCTTGCCAGGCGCGCCTCGCGCGCGAAGTCCGGTTCGGAAGCAAGCGCCTGCGAGCTGCTCGCAAGCAGCGCCAGCACGCCGGCTGCAAACGCATGGTTAACGCTCATGTTCCATCAAAACCGGTTGCTCGCGTTTTTCGAGTAACCGCTCTTCGGCGGACAGCTGGTTATCGGCGAACATGATCCTGTAACTGAAATCGGCATCCGACTGCTCTGTGCGTAATTTTTTGGTCAGGGTTTTCGCGTCGCGAAACGATGCAAAACTGTCAACCAGCTCGAGGTCCTTGACCAGGTTCAATTTGTCGCTGGCGCTTACTTTAAACAGGTAATATGGCATGTTTCCCTCGCTGTCGCTTACTCAGGGTAAATTCATTCGATGACGATTAGTTCGAAGCCCAGTTCCTGGTAGAGCCTGATCTGTCCAGGGCCGGTCGGCGCCACGTTGACGTAATCCGGAAAATCTTCGGCGCTGACCCCGTACCAGCCCGCATGGGTTTCGCAGACGTGGACCGGGACTGCGTCGGCGACCAGCGACTGCACCTGCTGGTGGATCGCGGCATGCTCGGCCTGGTACTTGGTTTGCAGGGCAAACTCCTCGCGCCCGTGGGATACCACCGCAAACTCGGTTTGCGGAAAACGGGCCCTGATCGCTGCAATCGCGCTGCGCACCTCGGGGAGCAATACCTCGAGCGCAGCCTGGTCTCCCTCGACGATTTCGAAAACGATGCCATGCGGGGCCTCGTCGCGAGCAAGCAGTTTGTCGACGCCCTCGTTGGCGATCGCCATCGACGCAGCGGACAACAGCAACGCCGGCAGCAGCCTGGCAAAGAGCTTACTCGGAGACGCTAACAGGTGTCGCGACAAGCGCAAGTTTCCTGCGCGCCTCATCGATGCGATTATCGATGAAACCGCCATAAAAATCCTCGGACCATATGCCAACAAGTTTCTCGCTCATTTCGACGCCGTCGCCGTTCAGAAACACCAGCGTGGGCGTAAGCGATACATCATAACGCGACGCAAATTCGCCAGTCGTTATCGATTGACCGTTAAAATCGACCAGGGTTTCGAAGTGGTCGAGTGACACCGCTCGAATCAGGATCTTATCGTCGTACTCGCGGTTGCGCTGCATCGGCACCAGGAACTGTGCTTCGAGCTTGCGGCAATATCCGCAGTACTCGCTGGAAAACTCGAGCACCAGGATCAGGTTATCGTGTTTTGCTGTGCTCGCTACCTCGCGCAGGTCGGTAACCATAATCATTTCGACGAAATCGCCGCGCGCCGGTCCGGCGAGCGACAAAGCCATCAGGATAACTGCAGGCAGGGCACGGCGCATCAGTAGATTCGCTCCCGCTTAAAAGGTGTACGTCCCTGTACCAAAGCAACCACTGAGGAAATCAGGCCCGCTCAACCCGCCGGCTTGGCGGTGGTCAGGCCGAGATTCGACCAGTTCTGCATACCGCCCCGGTACCACTTGATCTTGTGCGCCGGGTAGCCGAACTTGAGCAGGTTCTTGATATTGTTGGGCGACTGGCCGCACCACATGCCGTTACAGAACATGACCAGGGTCTTGGCATTGCTGTAATCCCACAGGCCTTCCAGCGATTTCGCGCCAAACCGGCCCTCCATTATCTCGGCAATCGAGATCGGATCCGCGCCCTTGGCCGGATTCAGCGACGTCCACGGAATGTTGACCGCGCCCGGGATAGTGCCCTTTTGCACCCAGTCGGGCGTGCGCGAGTCGATCACCAGGATCGACTTGTCGCCTTTACTCATGCGCACCAGGTAATCGATGATTTCCCCCTCGCCCAGGGTTTCGATCCCCGGCGCCAGCACGATCGGCTGGATACAGAATGGGGGGCACGGACGGGAAGTCTTGGCGAAGGCCGGGTTGACCACGGCGTCGTTGTTCTGATCGCGCATGATCTTGATCGACTTGCCGCCATGCATGACGTTTGCCTCCATCATGTCGGGCGTGATGCCAACCGGCTTGCCAGCCGCGAGAGCAGCGCCGGAGCAGGCCAGGCAGCCTGCCATGATTAATGTGTTTATTAATTTGGATTTCATTCTTGATTCTCCTGAAGTCTGCGAATACGTTGTTAGCGAATGACTCTTACCCTAATCACAATCAGGTTCTTCTTCCGTTTCCTCTTTTTTCTTGCCTTCCTGGCCTTCTTCGCTGCTGGCAACGGCAAATTGGCATAGTCTGGATTTTTCGATGGCCGCCTCGTAGCCGTCCAGTGGCGACCAGGCAAGCACAGCGGAGGAAATAATCGTCTGGAAGCTGACAAAAAGTACCACTATCAGTGTTTTCATCGATGCGTCTCCATTCGATAATTTCGAGGGGTTAGGATAATCAAATTGCGCCATTTTGTCCCATACTTATCGTTGGGTATTATTCTCTAAACATTATATATTTAGTGGTTATTAGGAAATTAAATATCCTTAAACCCGTTACCGGTCTATCCAGAAATCGATATTTACGGCCCTGCCGGCACACAGCACAATCGCTGGATTGTTCGACCACTGGCCGGATAAGAACGAGCTTACCGGGCAGACCGATCGGAATTAGCGCCGGCTTTCCCGCGAGAAAACTGCTGGCATGAATGATTTGCAGGAATTTGATAGGCTAACTGGTATTAATGCCCCCTGGAGCCCGAGTATCTTACCCACAAGACCCGCACAGCATGACCCGTCTATCGCATAAAGCGTCCGTATCCGTTGCCTGCCGGCTACTGGGCCTCGTTTTCGCGCTGTGGATACCTTTACAGTGCCCCGCGGCGAGCGAGCAGCCGGGGAAATTTCTCGGCGCTATCGCCTCCGAAAAACCGAAATGGTTCAAGGAGAGTTTCCTCGAATTCGAAGCAGACGTTGCCGAGGCGGCGGCTACCGGACGCCGGGTCATGCTTTATTTCCACCAGGCTAGCTGCCCCTATTGCGCCCGGCTGGTGGAGGAAAATTTCACCGATCCCGGGCTGAAGGCCTATATCATGAAGCATTTCGATGGCATAGCGCTCAACATGTGGGGCGATCGCGAAGTGGTCAGCGTTGCCGGAAAGGCATTTACCGAGAAGACCTTTGCCGCGGCGCTGAAGGTTCAGTATACGCCGACGCTGGTGTTTCTCGACGAAACAGGCAAGGTGGCGTTGCGCCTGAACGGTTACTACCCGCCGCAGGATTTTCGCGCGGCGCTCGATTACGTTGCGCAAAAACGCGAGCAAAAACAGAGTTTTGCGCAATTCCGCCTGGAGCAACTGGGGTCGCGCCAGGGCGCGTTGTTCGACGAGGATTTTTATATCGAGGAGACCGACCTGAAACGCCTGGTCGGGCGCGCCGGCAAACCGCTGGTGGTTTACTTCGAAGCGCCCGCTTGTCCTGAATGCGAAACCACGCACCGGCGTATCCTGACCGATCGGGCCACCCGAAAACTGGTCGAGCAGGCCAACAACGTTCAGCTAAATATCGGCTCGGACGAGGCTATCGTCACGCCGGCCGGCGCGCAGACCACCGCGCGACTGTGGGCGCAGGAGCTGGGCATATCCTACACGCCGTCGCTGGTTTTTTTCGATGGCGGGGGCCAGGAAGTCATGCGCATTAGCGCGTTCCTGAAAACCTTTCATTTTCAATCGGTATACGCCTACGTGCTGGAAAAGGCGTATCTCGAACAACCCTCGTTCCAGCGCTACATCTCGGCGCGGGCCGACCACATTCGTGAATCCGGATTCGATACCGATATCTGGGGCTATGAATCTTTCCATGAATAAACCATCCACTAGAGGAGGAACTACGTTATGACAAAAACATTGCAGAGCATTTTGCTGGCCACTTCGATCGCGTTAACCGGCGCGCTATTCACCGGTCCGGCATTCGCAGGCGCCGCCGATGACGCGATCGCCGACGCCAAGGCAGCGCAAAAGCAGGCCAACTCGGTTGGCGGCGAATGGCGCGACACCGGCAAGATGATCAAGCAGGCCGAGGAACTGCTGAAACAGGGCAAGGCCAAAGAAGCGGAGCAACTGGCGCGCGAAGCGGAAGCCCAGGCCATGAATGGCTACATCCAGGCTACGTCGCAAACCGCCGACAAACTTCATATGTAGGTTTGGCTGCAACGACGACTGGCCGGGTCAGGGATTACCCGGCAGTCGTCCTCCTGTTACTATTTAGCCAGCTGCCATCCCTTTTCGGTGTTGTGCAGCGTAATTTTTGCTTCCTTGTGGATCCGATCGCCGACCTTGAACTGACCAAAGTTTGACTGAATCGCGCTCAGCAACAGCTTGGAGCCGAACGTGCCGTACTGGGGTCCGGTCGGATTGGCCCGGATCTCCCGCACCACTTCGATAAAGCTCTTCTGGAACACGAGGTCGTATTCGACGTCGACGATGTAAACGTTCTCGCTCTCGCGAAATCCGTTGGCTTTGTTGAAATTTTCCATCTTGAACAGGTCGCCGAGACCGTCCGTCAGAATGCTGTCGCGCACCAGGTTTTCGATTTCCCTGTCCTCGGGCACGCCCGTGCAGGCACTGACGACGAGCACGAGCAACGCCAAACCAATAAATCTCTTCATGATTGATCTCGCACCTATTGATTGTCAGCCGCTTCCGGCTTCGCCTGCGGATTCATCGTGGACATCATTTCGGTCCATTGCTGGTAAAATTGCTCGTACTGCTTGGGATCCATGATGCCCTGCTGATTCGGCATCGCACCCGGCGTGCCCGGAGCACCCTGCTGCCCGGGCATGTGCGGCATCATGCCCGTTGGCGGCATGCCCGGCATCTGCGGCATCCCCGGCATCATGCCCGTTGGCGGCATGCCCGGCATCTGCGGCATCCCGGGCATCATGCCTGTCGGCGGCATGCCCGGCATCTGCGGCATCCCCGGCATCATGCCCATCGGCGGCATGCCCGGCATCTGCGGCATCCCGGGCATCATGCCCATCGGCGGCATGCCCGGCATCTGCGGCATGCCCGGCATCTGCGG
>JAOTUD010000259.1 GCA_029864065.1 Gammaproteobacteria bacterium
ACCCCGGCGTTAATCGTCGGTGGCTTCGCCGAGCGCATGCGTTTCTCGGCTATCCTGATGTTTTCCGCGATCTGGTTACTGCTGGTTTACCTGCCAGTCTGCCACTGGGTCTGGGGCGGCGGCTGGCTCGGTGAGATGGGGCTGCTGGATTTCGCCGGTGGTACCGTGGTGCATATCACCGCGGGCGTATCCGCCATCGTGACCGCGATGGTGCTGGGCAATCGACGCGGATTCCCGCGTACCGCAATGATGCCGCATAACATGACCATGACAATCACCGGGGCCGGGATGTTGTGGGTCGGCTGGTTTGGTTTCAACGCCGGCAGCGCGCTCAGCGCCGGCCGCGATGCCGGCATGGCGATGCTGGTTACGCATATCAGCGCCGCGATGGGGGCTTTCACCTGGATGATGATCGAGTGGAAACGTTACGGCAAACCCTCGGCTCTGGGTGCGGTTACCGGTATGGTTGCCGGTCTCGGCACGATTACTCCGGCATCGGGTTTTGTCGGTCCGGTGGCGGCGCTGTTTATCGGGCTCGCCGCGGGTAGCATCTGTTACTTCGCCACGGTGTTTATCAAGCAAAGATTGCAGATCGATGATTCTCTCGATGTATTCCCCGTGCACGGCGTGGGCGGGGCGCTGGGAACGCTGTCGGCCGGTATTTTCGTCGCCAGCGAGTTCGGTGGTGCGGGGCTCGCCGAAGGCGTCGGCATGGGACAGCAGTTCGGCGTGCAACTGATTGGCGTGGTGGCGACGATTACCTGGACCGCGTTCGCCACTTACCTGATCCTGAAGTTGCTGTCGATCTTTGTCGAGCTGCGGGTCAACGAGGAAGACGAAATCGTGGGCCTGGATCTGACCGCCCACGAGGAAAGCGGTTACAACCTCTAAGACAGGGGTGGGCAGACCACGCCGTCGCGAACGGAAAAGTGGTCTGTCCCGAAGGGCGCTTACTTAACAGTCAGAAGTCATTCCCGCGCAAGCCTGCGCGGCTTCAGGCCCTGCGGGACCCGCCGGGAACCTTTGAGCGTAGGGTCATCATTACGGGGTCCCCGCCTGCGCGGGGATGACTCCCTTAATTAAGATGACTCCCACAAGTAAGTGCCATTCTGGTCTGTCCCCGATTTTCTGCGATATTCGATTTTAGTTGCGCTGATACACCAGCGGGAATTCCTCGCTATCTAGCGGATCGCCGGGCCTGAGTCTTTGTTCGAGACCCGGGAAGGGTGGCGAGATTTCGCCCGAACGCTGCGCGTAGACGGTGTCGTCGCCGAGCCAGCGTGCCGCGAAACCGCGCCGGCGGTGGGTCGTGGACAGATTCGACGGCGCGCCGTGAATGGTCAGGAAATGGAAGGCGATGGCGTCGCCCGGTTCGAGCGACCAGCTGCGGATGTCGTAGTCTGCACGGTGATTGTCGATATCCGGGATCGATTCGAGTTTTTCGTCGGCGTGATCGTAATCGACGCCGCTGAACTTGCGCGGCAGGAACCAGCGCCCCCAGTCGTGCGAACCGGTGATGAACTCGGGGCAGGTTTCGATGCCGACCGGGTCCAGCGGAATCCACATGCTGCAGACCTGCCAGCCATCGACGCAGTAATAGGGCTGGTCGTGGTGCCACGGGGTAATCTTGTCGGTGCCGGGCTCCTTGACCAGTACGTGCTCGTGGAATATGCGCACGCTTGCCGACTGCATCAGGTCGCCGGCAATTTCTGCGGCGGGCGAATCGAACATGAAACGGCGGTATTCGTCGATGCGGCTCCAGTTGCAGTAATCGCCGAAAAAGCGGCCCGACTGTCCCGCGTCGAGGTACTCGCGGCCCCAGGGCCCGGGATTTTGCATATTGATTTCGACGCCCCGGCGCAGCGTGTCGATCCAGTCGTCGAAAACGCCGCGCAGCAGGATCACACCGTCGCGGCGGAAGTCTTCGATCTGTGGGTCGGATAGTCGCGGCATGATGCGGGCCTGTCAGCTCCCCTCGACGATGCAAAGGTCGCGTTCTGCCGCGTCGCGCGCGAACGATAACGCCTCCTGGTAGGCGGCCGAGCGGTAGCAGGCCTCGGCGTCCTCGACGCTCGGGAACCGCACCACGACGTTGCGCGCGCGCTCGTTGCCCTCGAGCCAGATGGTGCGGGTGGCGCGGGCCAGGAATTCCCCGCCGTGCGCTTCGATCGCGCCGGTAGCCCGTTTCGCGTATTCTCCGTAAGCGTCGGGATCGGTAACATTAACGTGGGCAATCCAGTAGGCGGCCATACGATTATCCTCTCGAAGTCTGAAAGTCGGCAGGATTGATATACTAGAGCGGATAGTGCCGGAAGAAAACCGCTTTGTGGGCTGCCGACAACCGCAGGGAATGCGCTATTTGAAACAGCAACTGTAATCACCCGACTGGTAACGGTAACCTCGACAGCCATGAACCGCGCTAAAATAAAACGGCACCTGGACGCGCTGGCAGACCTCGATGCGGATGTTAACCGGGCGCTGGAAATTGTTCGTTATCCCGCTCCGCGCATCAGGGCGCAGGGATTCGAAACCCTGCTGTCGATCATCGTGTCGCAGCAGATCTCGACCGCTGCGTCGGCGGCGATAATGAAGCGGGTGCGCCTGCTGCTGCCGACCATGGAGGCGGGCGCCGTGCTCGGTTTAGCCGACGGCGCGTTACGCGCGGCCGGGCTGTCGGCGCGCAAGGTCGACTATGTCGAGGAGCTGGCCAGGGCCATTATCGAAAATCACTTCGATCCAGACCTGCTGGGCGCGATGGATGACCAGTCTGCGATCGCGGCGATTTCCTCGCTGAAGGGATTCGGCGTCTGGAGCGCCGAGATCTACCTGATGTTTTCATTGCGGCGCAGCGACGTCTTTCCCGCGGGCGACCTCGCGTTGCGCGTCGCCCTGCAGAAACTGAAGGGCATCGATGAACCACTCAGCGAAAAGCAGGCGCGTGAATTAGCGGCGCGCTGGTCGCCCTATCGTTCTGCGGGCAGCCTGTTGCTGTGGCATTACTACCATGGCGCGCCAACCTGAAGCGGGCCAAATGAAGGCTTGTCGCGAACCCCCGACAAAACTATAGTGCGTTGTCATGAATAATCTGATCGATCTCGAGCGTTACCCGCTGCACCGGCTCGACAGCGCCGACGGAAAGCTACTGGTCGCGCGCTGCAGCGACGAACTCGAATGCACCGGCATGTTTACGCTGCGGGGATTCATGCGCAGCGAAATAATCGATGACATCCTCCCCGGGCTGCTGCAAAAGCTCGAGCGCGAATCTTTCAACCATGAACGCGAGCACAATATTTATTTCAGCGACGAAGTCGCTGGCATACCCGCCAACCACCCGGCGCTGGCCCGGGTCAGGACCGTCAACCACACTCTGTGCGGCGATCAGCTGGCGCCGCCGCTGTTACAAGTTTACCGCTGGCCTGGCATGACCGAATTCCTCGCGCGGGTGATGCAAAAGCCGAAACTCTACCCGATGGACGATCCGCTGGCCTGCGCCAATATCCTCGGTTACTACGAGGGGGAAGGATTGAACTGGCATTTCGATCGTTCCGAGTTCACCACTACGCTGCTGCTGCAGGCGCCTATCGATGGCGGCGAATTCCAGTATCGCCAGGCGCTGCGCAGCGATAGCGACCAGAACTACGACGGCGTCGCGCGCTTGCTGCGCGGCGAGGACCCCGAGGTATCCACGCTGCGGCTGGGCGCGGGCGACCTGAACGTGTTCAAGGGCAAGAATACCGCGCATCGGATCACGCCGCCGCTGGGCGACCTGGCTCGTCTCGTCACCGTGTTCTCCTATTACGAGACTCCCGGCAGGAGGTTTACCGACGCCGAAAACATGGGTTTCTACGGCCGCATCAACGCCTGAAACCAGACAAAAAAAAGCCGCGGTTAGGGGCCGCGGCTAATTTGGGATGAGACATCCCCGTGGAGGTAATGCAGAAATCTAGCAGGCGTATCCGAACCAGCTCAGCGTCTTGTTCGGATTGTTCTGGTCACAGGTTCCCGAACCCATCAGCCCCGCATAGGTAGCCGGGTTCAGGTAAACCATGTAATTCGCGGGATTCAGGGTTTCCTTGTACAGCGCGGGGTCGGCCATGTGCATGTAGGAATTAGGATTCATCCAGTAGTTCATGGTTTGCGGATCCATCATGACCTGGTAGGAAGCGGGGTTCATCCACGCCATCATGTTTTCAGGCTTCATGAATTCGAAATAAAATTGCGGCTTCATGAACTGCATGTAGCTCACGGGATTCATGAAACCCGTGTGCGTCGGCATGTGCGTCTTCGGATCGACCCATTGCATCCAGGCGCCGGGATGGGCGGCATTGAATGTCAGTTCGGTCGAAATATTGGGCTGCTGGGCCGGCGCGGTAAACGCGGCCGTCCAGTAATTGGGGTCGAAAAAGTTGGCGTTGCTCGCCGGGGCGACCGCTGCCGCCGTCTCGGCTGCAGTCTCAGGCTGGCCTTCAGCCTGGTTTGCACTAGCTGCGACGCTGATCGTGAGCAGGGCTGACGCCGTGAGCGCTAACAGTTTGTTCTTCATACGAGTTTCCTCTTGTAATTGATCGATAGGCCTAAAAACTGAAATCGATTATCGGCTATATAAGCAAAGACTAATATACATACGAAGAGCTAGACGGAATATCCCCATTGGAGGGGGTCGTTTGCGTCCCAGGTTAAAGGCTCACGGCACGGTCGGCAGGGTAAAGCGATGGAAGCGCCAGCTCAGCAGGCAGGCCGCAACCGCGAGGCCCGCCGCCAGTCCCCACCACAGGCCGGCGCCGCCCATTTCGAGGTGAAACGCGAGGATCGAGCCGCCGCCGATGCCGAGCACCCAGTAACCGAAGCCGGCGATCCACAGCGGTATCAGGTTGTCCTTCATACCCCTGAGGGCGCGGGCCGCGGTCGCCTGCAGACCGTCGAAGATCATGAATATCGCGGCGATGACGAGGAAATGCGATGCCATTGCCGACACTTCGGTAAAGCCGAGGTCCTGCGGGGATATGAAGATCAGGATGATCGGTTCGGCGAAGGCGATCGGCACCACGATCATGGTCGAGACGATGATGACCACCAGCGTCATGCCGAGGAAACCCGCCCTGCGGGCGTGCGCCATATTATCCCGGCCGATGGCGTGCGCGACGCGGATCATCGTGGCCTCGGCGAGGCCGAAGGCGATGACGAAAGGTATGCCGACCCAGGCTGCGGTAATCTGGTATGCGGCCAGGGTCTTGGCGCCGAT
>JAOTUD010000260.1 GCA_029864065.1 Gammaproteobacteria bacterium
CGGGCACAACGCCAGTCCGGGCGATATCGTGTTGGTACGTATCACCGAGTATCCGTCGCAACACAACCAGCCGGTCGGCCTGATCGAACGGGTGCTGGGGCAGGAAAATGCGCCCGGCATGGAAGTGACGATCGCGGTCAATACCCATCATATCCCGCACCAGTGGAACGACGAGGTGCTGCAGTCGATCCGGCATTTCAGCGACCAGGTGTCCGAGCAGGACAAGCGCGCACGGCGCGACCTGCGCGAACTCGCCTTCGTCACCATCGACGGTGCGGATGCGCGCGATTTCGATGACGCGGTCTACTGCGAACCCGTGGGCGACGGGTTTCGCCTGTACGTCGCGATTGCCGATGTCGCGCATTATGTCGAGATCGATTCGGCGCTAGACCGTGAGGCGCAGCAACGCGGCACCTCGGTGTATTTTCCGGGCGAGGTAATCCCGATGCTGCCCGAGGTGCTGTCGAACGGCTTGTGTTCGCTGAACCCGGCAGTCGATCGGTTGTGCCTGGTTTGCACCATGGATATAAACGACCAGGGAAGCATCAAGCAGTTCGATTTCTTCGAGGCCGTCATTCACTCCAGCGCGCGCCTGATCTACGACGATGTCGCCGCGGTCGTTTTCGACGGCGCCAAACCGGGCAGCGACGCGATTGCCGGCGTAACCGGCGATCTCGAGCATTTAAAACAGGCTTATCGCGCGCTTGCGAAGGCGCGGCGCCGGCGGCACGCGATCGATTTCGAAACCCGGGAAGTCATATTCCAGTATAACGAGCAGCGCAAGATCGAAGCGATCGTGCCCTACCAGCGCAACCAGGCGCACCTGCTGATCGAGGAGTGCATGATCGCGGCCAATATCTGCGCCGCGCGCCTGCTCAAGCAGAAGAAGCTGCCCACGCTGTACCGGATTCACGAGGGGGTCAACGTCGACAAGCTGCCCAACTTGCAGGAGTTTCTCGCCAGTTTCGGCATCCCGCTGACCAGCGAGAACCCGACGCCGTCGGATTTTGCCAGGATCGTCGAACAGGCGCGCGAGCGTCCCGAATCGGAAATGATACAGACCGTGGTGCTGCGAACCCTGCTGCAGGCGAGTTACAGCCCGAATACCAAAATCGGCCATTTCGGCCTGGCGCTGAAGGATTACGCGCATTTCACGTCGCCGATTCGACGCTACCCGGACCTGCTGGTGCACCGCGCGATCAAGCACTGGATAATTCACAAGACCACGACCGGATTCGCTTACGATCTCGCGCAGATGACTGCGCTCGGCGAATCCTGTTCGCGTTACGAGCGGCGCGCCGAGGATGCGACCCGCGATGCGGCCGACTGGCTTAAATGCGAATTCCTGCAAAAACATATCGGTGGCCAATACGACGGTATCGTCACCGCGGTCACCAACTTCGGCCTGTTCGTGCAGCTGGATGAACTGCTGATCGACGGGCTGGTGCACGTCACCGCACTGAAGCGCGACTATTATCACTTCGATCCCGCGCATCATCGGCTGGTCGGCGAGATCAGCGGCCGGCACTACCGCCTCGGCGACCGGCTCAGGGTCGAGGTGGTCAGGGTCAACATGGAGGAACGCAAGATCGATTTCGACCTGGTATCGGTGATCGGCGAAAAGCCCGAAATATCGACGCAACGCAGGGGTAACAAGGGCAAGGGCAAAAGAAAGGCCAAAGCCCGCAGCAAGCGCCGATGAGCACCAGTTTCATTTACGGTATCCACGCGGTGTCGCGCCGCCTCAGGCAGGCGCCGCGCCAATGTGTCGAGCTGATCTGCGCGGACCAGCCTGGCTCGCGGCTGCGTAACCTCATCGACGATGCACGCAAGGCCGGTATCGTGACCCGCATCGAAACCCGCGCCGAGCTGACCGAGCGCAGCGGCACCGATAAACACCAGGGCTGCCTGCTAAAGACGATCGAATCGGATAGCGCCTTGAGCTTCGACGCTTGCCTTGAAGCGATCGATACCGAATCGCTGTTGCTGGTGCTCGACGGCCTGCAGGACCCCCACAACCTCGGCGCCTGCCTGCGCACCGCCGATGCCTGCGGCGTCGACGCAGTCATCATTCCGAAGGACCGCTCGGTAAAGATGAACGCGACCGTGCGCAAGGTAGCGGCCGGCGGCGCCGAGTCGGTGCCCCTGATCGAAGTCACCAACATTACGCGCAGCCTGAAGGACCTGAAACAGGCCGGCGTCTGGATCTACGGCACCAGCGAAACCGCCGAAAAGAGCCTGTACGATCATGATTACCGGGGCCCGGTGGCGCTGGTGATGGGCGCCGAGGGCGCAGGGCTGCGCCGACTGACGATGGATTCCTGCGATCATCTGATCAGGCTGCCGATGCTGGGGCAGGTCGAGAGCCTCAACGTCTCTGTCGCGACCGGGGTGTGCCTGTACGAAATCCTGCGCTCCCGTAACGCCAGTAACAACTAGTATCCCAGACGGGTTCTCGTAGAGGCGCGGAGTTCGCAGGGGCTGAATGTTTTTCCCAGCGGCTGGATTTTTTGCTTATCTGGCAGCGACCTAATTCTTTCTTTGCGCTCGCTGCGTCACCGTGTCTCTGCGAGAAACTTGGCCGGATACGCTTGCAGCGAAGAAGGGGGTCGGGTAGAATCCGCGCTCCCTGATTCTTCCGCCCGTCTCGGCGGAGTGAATCGCTCCTTGCTCCACAGGCTTTGATTCTGGGGGCTTTGACCCACGAGGAGAACAATGAGACATTACGAAATCGTGTTTCTGGTCCACCCTGACCAGAGCGAGCAGGTGCCCGCGATGGTGGAACGCTATCGCAGTATGATTACCGGTTCCGGCGGGGCAGTGCACCGCGAAGAGGACTGGGGCCGCCGTCAACTCGAATTCCCGATCAAGAAGATTCACAAGGCGCACTACGTGCTGATGAATATCGAATGCAGCCAGGAGGTTCTCGACGAACTGGAATCGGCGTTTCGTTTCAACGATGCGGTATTGCGCCACCTGACGCTTACCTGCAAGGCTGCGATTACCGAAAAATCGGCGATGATGATGGAAGTCGAGCGCGAGGAATCGGCCAAGACCAGCGATCGCAAGCGCGCTGTCGACAGCGACGACGATGCCAGCGACGACGACGCCAGCGACGACAACAAAGACGAGGATGTAGCGGAAGTGAAACAGGTCATCGAAGCGGAATCCGCCGATGAAGCCGAACGGGTTCCCGTCGAAGCAGGAGTAGAATAATCATGTCACGATATTTTCGACGCAAACGTTTTTGCAAGTTCACCGCAGAAGGCATCGACCAGATCGATTACAAGGACCTGGAAACGCTGAAAGAGTACATTACCGAAACCGGTAAGATCGTGCCGAGTCGCGTCACCGGAACCAAGGCCAGGTACCAGCGTCAGCTGGCGACCGCGATCAAGCGTGCACGGTTTTTGTCCCTGTTGCCTTATACCGATCAGCACAAGCTGAGATAAATTCGGTGGGTGTCACGATGTTGGCACTGGCGCGATTTACCCTGAAGGGGCCATACCAGGCCGCCGCCATAGTCGGCCTGCTGGCCATACTGGCGGTATTTATCGTCCCGGTGGTGGGTTTATCGCCCGTCAGCCTGTTCCTGACGCTGGCCACCAACCTGCTCGCGGTCGTGCTGGTAGGCCTGATTATTTTGACCCAGGGACTGGGGCCGGGCCTCAAGGTCATCGCGAGCTCGGCGATCGCCGCTTCGCTGCTGGCGTGGATGGTGTTGAAGTCGCCCGAGGCCGGCATATCGATGGTCGTGCTGCAGTGGCTGCCGGTGATCTTTCTGGCCCAGACCCTGCGCAGCACGAAATCGCTGGCGATGACGCTGTTGGCGGGAATCGCGCTCGGGGTCGTGGTCATCGTTTTGCAGGGTCTTTTCTGGACGGAACTCGAAGCCAGCTGGTTTGCGCAACTGGTGCAGCGTGGCGAGGGGCCGCAACTGAACCAGGAACAAACGCAACAGCTTGGCCAGTTCGTAAGGTTGATGATGTTGCTGTTCCCATCCAGCCTTTACCTGATGTACATGCTGGTTATTCTCGTCGCCAGGTGGATGCAGGCCAGGCTTGCGGACTCGAAAGGGTTCGGCCAGGAGTTTTGCGCGCTGACGCTCGGCAAGCCGGCCGCGCTGGTCGCGGTGCTGGTCGTTCCTCTGGGACTGTGGTTGCAGCAGACGTGGCTGTTGAGTCTTGCCTTCGTGATCGTGATTGCGTTCATGTTCCAGGGCATAGCCGTGGTGCACAGCAAGCTCGCGCCGAGGAAGCAGTCGTTTTTGCTGCTGTTGCTGTTTTACGTGCTGCTGGTGTTTGCCTGGCAGATTGCCGGCATATTGACCTCGATAACCGGGATCGTCGATAACTGGCTGGTGTTCAGGAAGAAGCCTGAAAATCCGATAAATTAATTGAAATTGATATGAGGTGATCCGATGGAAGTTCTGCTATTGGAAAGTATTGAAAACCTGGGCTCGGTAGGCGACAAGGTCAATGTCAAGGCGGGCTTTGCGCGCAACTACCTGGTGCCCCAGGGCAAGGCCAAAATGGCGACCGCGGCCAACCTGGCGGAATTCGAAGCCGTGCGCGCCGAGCTCGAAAAGGCGGCCACGGAAGCCAGGGCGACCGCGGAGAGCCGCAAACAGGCCATCGAGGCGCTCGGCGTCGTCGAAATCACCGCGCGGGTCGGCTCCGAGGGCAAGCTGTTCGGTTCGGTCGGCGTCGGCGATATCTGCGACGCGATCGAGGCGCTCGGCGGCGACGTGCAAAAGAGCGAACTGCGCATGCCGGAAGGCGCGTTGCGGGTCATCGGCGAGCATATCGTCGATATTCACCTGTATACCGATATCGATACCCAGGTGACGGTCAATATCGTCGGCGAGGAGTAGGCGTTCCCCGGTCGATAATTTTACCGAAGGCTGCCGCTTTGGCAGCCTTTTCAATTTCGGTGCCGGCCAAAAAGGTTTATCATTGTCGCCCCATGCCGAAGTTCCTGAACGTACAACATGTCTGAAATATCCTCCCGCGTGGCGGAACTGAGCCAGCGCGTCGACGACCTGAAGGTCCCGCCCCATTCGCAGGAGGCGGAACAGTCGGTCATCGGGGGATTGATGCTCGATAACCGCGCCTGGGACTATATCGCCGATATCGTCAACGAGCAGGATTTCTACCGCCACGACCATCGGCTCATTTTCCGCTCCATCGGCGCGCTCGCCGCGGAAGACAAGCCCTACGACG
>JAOTUD010000261.1 GCA_029864065.1 Gammaproteobacteria bacterium
TCATTTCACGGGCGAGTACCAAGTACGTGTGGCGCAACGCCAACGTCGCCAAGATCGTCGGCACCGAGATCCTCGAATCGCGCGTCGGCAACCTGCTCAGCGACTAGATTTAATCCGGGTCCTGGGTCCAGCCGGATGCCGGCAGGTGTTCGTCTGCGTGTAGCCAGCCGACTTTTCTTCGAGGAAGCTGTGATTTTGCGGCGGCAATCGTTCGGGCTGATCGAACAGGCCGACCTGCAGATGAATTTCGTCGGGACGTTTTGCATTTTCGTAGGCGAC
Organism: Gammaproteobacteria bacterium; assembly: GCA_029864065.1. Classification (GTDB taxonomy): domain Bacteria; phylum Pseudomonadota; class Gammaproteobacteria. Next base: position 280 of record JAOTUD010000261.1, read on the forward strand.
CGGTGAGCCGCATTGCCCGCAAAAACTGCGCGTGACGCCGTCGGCGGTGGCATAGCGATTGGGCATTGCGCCGGTAAACACGACCTGGTCCGGACGAAAGCCGGCGAAGGTCGTCATCACCGAACCGCTGGCCCGGCGGCAGGACTCGCAGTGGCAATGGCCTACCCGGTCGGACTCGCCGTTTATTTCGAATCTGACTGCGCCGCAATAACAATGTCCGCCCAGTTTGTCGTCTTTCATGGTCTACTCCGCGCTTTGCCGAATATTAATCCGCTGATGGCGCGGAGTCGATAAAATAATATTTCGCGGCTACCGCGCCCCTGTTAACATATCCTGCGCTCTGCGGGTAGATAAACGGGCGAGTGATATTCTGGCGCCAGGACCAGTCGAGGCGCGACTTTACAACGACATGATCGGGAGGCTTCAAATGTTAACAAATAAAATAATCGTGGCGGCAATAGCGGCCTGTTTCGCGTTGAATACTGCCCAGGTGCTTGCGGCCGACATGCTAACCAAGCTCGGCAAGGGCGAGGGGCAGGTAGACATCGTCGCCTGGCCCGGGTACATCGAACGCGGCGAAACCGATCCCAGCTTCGACTGGGTGACGAAATTCGAGAACAGCACCGGATGCAAGGTCAACGTCAAGACCGCAAATACCTCGGACGAAATGGTCGCGTTGATGAATGAGGGCGGCTTCGACCTCGTCACGGCTTCGGGCGACGCCTCGCTGCGCCTGGTCGCGGGCAAGCGCGTACAGCCGGTCAATGTGAACCTGGTGCCAAGCTGGAATACGGTGGACAAGCGCCTGCAGAATGCGCCCTGGCACACTGTCGACGGGGTACATTACGGAGTTCCCTACATGTGGGGCCCCAACGTACTGATGTATGACACCCGGGCTTTCAAAAAGGCGCCGGAAAGCTGGAGTGTCGTATTCGAGGAAACCATGCTCGACGACGGCAAGTCCAGCATGGGGCGGGTACAGGCCTACGACGGCCCCATTCATGTTGCCGACGCGGCCAATTACCTGATGTATCACCGCAAGGATCTCGGCATCAAGAACCCCTACGAACTGAACGAGGATCAGTACAAGGTGGCGCTCGACCTGTTGCGGCAACAGCGCAAGCTGGTGTCACGCTACTGGCACGACGCCTTCATCCAGATGGACGATTTCAAGAACGAGGGTGTCGTCGCGTCGGGATCCTGGCCGTTCCAGGTCAACCTGCTGCAGGCCGACAAGCATCCGGTCGCCTCGACCATTCCCCAGGAGGGCGCCACCGGCTGGGCCGATACGACGATGCTGCACGCCGACGCAAGCCATCCCAACTGCGCCTACCTGTGGATGGAGCATACGCTTTCGTCCAATTTGCAGAGCGATCTGTCGGTCTGGTTCGGCGCAAACCCGAGCGTGCCGGCCGCCTGTACCGATGGTCGCGGCATGCAGAACGCCGCGGGCTGCAGCGCCAACGGGCTCGACGATTTCGAGAAAATCAGGTTCTGGACCACGCCGGTCTCGAAATGCAAGACGCAGGTCAGCTGCGTTCCCTACTATCGCTGGGTGTCGGATTATATCGGCGTAATTGGAGGACGTTGACCACGCAGTCTTATCGCTACCTCGGTGTCCACCGCGAGCGATGGACACCGTGATTTCAGGACCTCGATAATCGAATGACGACCGCGGTTTCGTTTGCAAAAGTCTCGCGTCATTATGGCGAGGTCAGGGCCATGGACGAGGTCGACCTCGAGGTTTTCGAGGGCGAGTTCTTCGCCATGCTGGGGCCTTCCGGTTCGGGCAAAACCACCTGCCTGAGGCTGGTTGCCGGTTTCGAGCAGCCTACCTCGGGTCATATCGAGATATTTGGTCAAACCGCCGAGGGCGTGCCGCCGTTTCGCCGCAACGTCAACACGGTGTTTCAGGATTACGCGCTGTTTCCGCATTTAAACGTTATCGACAACGTCGCCTATGGCCTGATGATCCGCGGGGCAGGCAAGGCCGAGCGCTATCGAACCGCTGCCGAGGCGCTCGAACTAGTCGCGTTGCCGGGTCTCGGCAAACGCCGTGCCGGTGAACTCTCCGGCGGACAACGGCAGCGCGTAGCGCTGGCGCGCGCGCTGGTCAATAAGCCCAGGGTGCTGCTGCTCGACGAGCCGCTCGGTGCGCTCGACCTGAAGTTGCGCGAACAGATGCAGGAAGAACTGAAAAACCTGCACCGGCAGCTCGGCATTACCTTTATCTTCGTAACCCATGACCAGAACGAGGCCCTGTCGATGGCCGACCGGGTCGCGTTATTCAACCAGGGCAAGGTGGTCCAGGTCGGCACGCCGCAGGAAATATACCGGTGTCCCAACTCGCGATTCGTCGCCGATTTCGTCGGCTCTTCGAACCTGCTACCGCCCGAATTCGTCGCCGGCATCTCCGGCCAGAACAAGTGGGCAAGCCTGCGACCCGAGGCGATCCGGCTGACGTCTGCGGGCGGGCACGAAGCCAGCGTCGTCGCCTGCAGTTACCTCGGCGGTACCACGCGTCTCGCGCTCGACCTCGGCAGCCTGCGCCTGCATGCGCTGCTGCCATCGGTTGCGACAATACCGCAACCGGGGCAGCGCGTTCGCATCGACTGGAATCCGGACGACGTGCATTTGATGGAGGACGGCATTTGAATTCGCCGGTCGGCGTAATTTCGCCGGGCAGACAGGGTATATTGCGGCGCCTTGCCGATACCCTGTGGCGCCGTCCGCGCCTGCTGCTGTTGCTGATGCTGGCGCTGCCGGTGTCGTGGCTCGGCGTAATCTACCTCGGCTCTCTGGTCGCGCTGCTGGTGCAGAGTTTTTTCTCTATCGACGAGTTTTCCGGGCTGATCAACTACGAGTTTACGCTCAAGACTTATCGCGAACTGCTGATCCCGGCAAATCTCGACATCATCGTACGCACCGTTTCGATGGCTGCGGTGGTAACCCTGGCCGCGGTCGTGGTCGCGTTTCCGATCGCCTATTACGCGGCGCGCTATGCACGCGGCAAGTGGAAGGCGGCGTTTTATATCGGTGTCATGTTGCCGCTGTGGTCCAGCTATCTGGTAAAGATTTACGCGTGGAAGCTGGTGCTCGCCCGGGAAGGAATCCTGAACTGGCTGTTCGACAAGCTGCACCTGACCTGGTTGCTCGATGCCTATTTGTCGCTGCCGCTGATTGGCGGCAATTCGCTGTCGGTCAGCTATACCGGCACCTTCCTGGTTTTTCTCTACGTGTGGCTGCCGTTCATGATTCTGCCGCTGCAGGCCTCGCTGGAACGCGTGCCGGCCAGCCTGCTGGAGGCGTCCGCCGATCTCGGGGCCTCGGCGCCACAGACTTTCCGCCACGTGGTGCTGCCGCTGTCCCTGCCCGGGGTGATCGCGGGATCGATCTTCACGTTTTCGCTGACGCTCGGGGATTATATTATTCCGCAAATCATCGGCTCGTCGAGACTCTTTATTGGCCAGGCGGTATACACGCACCAGGGAACTGCGGGCAACATACCGCTGGCCGCGGCTTTCGCGGTGGTGCCGATCGTCATCATGGGCGTTTACCTGTGGATGGCGAAACGCGCGGGGGCTTTCGATGCGCTCTGACGGCAATATTGGCGCTCCGATTGGGCTCAAGATCGCGGCCGGCGCCGGACTGCTGTTCCTGCACTTGCCGATTCTGCTGATATTCGTCTACGCCTTCACTACCGAGGAGCGCAGCTACCAGTGGCCGCCGCCGGGGCTGACCACGAAGTGGCTCGCGGTGACCTGGAACCGCCCCGATATCTGGGAAGCATTGTCGCTGTCGCTGAAGGTCGCGACCGTGTCGACCGCGATCGCGCTGGTGCTCGGAACCCTGTGCGCCGCGGCCGTGTCGAGAACCCGATTTTTCGGCCGCGAAACGATTTCGCTGATGGTGATTTTACCGATCGCCCTGCCCGGGATTGTTACCGGTATCGCGCTGCGCTCGGCGTTCAACCTGTCCGACATCCCGTTTTCGACCTGGACCATTATTCTCGGCCATGCCACGTTTTGCGTGGTTGTCGTCTATAACAACGCCGTGGCGCGCTTTCGCCGCACCTCCGCTTCGCTGGTCGAGGCGTCGATGGATCTCGGTGCCGACGGTTTCCAGACGCTGCGTTACGTGATCATGCCGAATATCGCGACCGCGCTGCTGGCGGGCGGCATGCTGGCATTCGCGTTGTCATTCGACGAGGTTATCGTGACTACATTTACCGCCGGCCAGCAGCAGACCCTGCCGATCTGGATGCTCGAGGAACTGGTGCGCCCGCGCCAGCGGCCGGTAACGAACGTCGTCGCGATGGTTGTCGTGCTGGTCACTTTTCTGCCCATCCTCGGCGCCTTCTACCTGACCCGCGACGGCGACCAGATCGCCGGTGGTGGAAAGTGACTGCTTGCATGGCTAAAGCCATGCAAGCAGTCATCCCGGAAAGCGCGCAGGCCTTTGCGGCCCGGCTTATCCGGGATCCAGTGAACCCAATCGTGCGTCGGCTCTAATTTACAGAATCTAGATCCATCAAGATCCCCGCCCCGGCTCGGGGCCCCGGGGGGACCTTTCGCGGGGATGACGTCAACGAGGCACGGTGGTCGGGGTTATTTCGAAGAGGAATTCATAACGAATTCCTCGAGTTGCTTGTCGATGCCGAGGACGTGCAGTTTGAGCCACTGGTGGAGAAAATCGGACAGGGATATCTGCAACGCCTTGTGTAAGGTTGGGTCCGTCTCCAGCATCGCCTCGAGTTCCTCGCGAAAACGGTCATGAGCCTCGATATGCGCCGCGGTGTGCGGGTACTCCAGTTCCAGCATGTAGGCTTCCTCGAGAATAAAATGATGCTCCGCGTAGAGCTTGAGCCGGGTCAGGATTTCGGGATCGAAGGGTTCCTCCTTGATTT
>JAOTUD010000262.1 GCA_029864065.1 Gammaproteobacteria bacterium
AAACGACGCTCCGCGCCGCTGACGATCTCCTGGTTGGGATTGCAGGACATCGGGGTATGCCAGAGCTGCCTGATCAGTAGCGGATAGGCATAGGCGGAAGACGCGCGGGTTGCTTTCATCTGTCTCTACTCCGAGCCTGCAGGGGCGACCCCGATCTTAGCACCCTGCCGACATCGACGTCATCCACGAGCTTCGCGGCGGGCCGGCCCGGTATCGCTTCCCTATTGACGAAACGGGGGCGCCTGCCCTCCCGTGCCTAGACTTTTTTGAGGTGAAAGGACTTGGGCCGCGTCAGGTGCTCGAAGCCGATCGACGACAGCGTGCAGCCGCGACCCGAGTTCTTGACGCCGGTCCAGGCCAGCGCCGGATCGAGGTAATCGCAGCGATTCATGAACCAGGTGCCGGTCTCGACCCGGTTACCGATCTCGATCGCGGCCGCCTCGTCCTGCGTGAAGATGGCCGCGGTCAGCCCGAACTCGCTGTCGTTCATGAGCCGGATCGCCTCGTCGTCGCCGCTGACCGGCATGATCGGAATCAGCGGACCGAAGGTTTCCTCGGTCATGACCCGCATCGAGTGATCGACCCGGGTCAGCACCTGCGGCGCGAGGTAAGGCGTGCCCCGCTTGTCGGCGGCGAAGCCAGCCGGGTCGACGTGCGCGACCGCCCCGGCGGCCACGGCCTCGTCGATCTGCGCGCGCACGAAATCCGCGGCCGCGGCCTTGACCAGCGGCCCCAGGTTAGTCGCCGGATCGTCGGGTCGTCCGAGCCGGTAGCCGCTGACCAGTTCCACCACGCCGGCGACGAACTGCGGCATGATCGATTTGTCGACGTATACCCGCTCGATGCCGCAGCAGGATTGCCCCGAATTGAAAATAGCGCCGTCGGTCACCGTTTCGATCGCATGCTGCAGCTTGGCGTCGCGGCGCACGTAGGCCGGGTCCTTGCCGCCGAGTTCGAGCCCGACGCCGATGAATCGCCCGAGCGCGGCGCGTTCGACCATTTCGCCGCCCGGCACCGAACCGGTAAAGGCGACGAAATCGATCTCCGGCGCGCGAATCACGCGCTCGGTATCGTCGTGGGTTAAATGCAGGTACCGGAACGCGCCGGCCGGCAGGCCGGCCTCGTCGAATGCCTGCTGCAGGCGCTCGGCGCATAGCGGCGTCTGCGCCGAATGTTTGAGTACGACCGTATTGCCCGCGAGCAACGCCGGCATGATCGCGTTGACCGAGGTCAGGTAAGGAAAATTCCACGGCGCCACGACGAAGACGACGCCGAGCGGCTCGCGCCGGATGTAGCGCGTAAAGCCCTCCTTGTCGGCTGGAACGACATCGGCCAGGGCGCTTTCGGCGATGTCGATCATGTAGCGCGCGCGTTCCTCGAAGCCGCCGACCTCGCCCGGCGCCTGCGCAATCGGCCGGCCCATTTGCCAGGTCAGCTCCGCGGCGATATCGTCGCGGTGCGCGACGAAAGCATCCACGGCCTTGCTGCACAGCGCCATGCGCTCGGCGACCGGCGTATTCTTCCAGGCTTGCTGCGCCGATTTCGCGGCGGATAAGACGCGCTGGATTTCGTCGGCGCCTGCCGTCTGGCGTTCGACGTAAACGCTGCCGTCGACCGGTGATATGCATTGAATAGTAGACATGTCTGATTCGCCCTGACCGTGAGAAATAGAGTTCCGTGGAATACGCGCCGGCAGTCTCGAAACAGGCAGTCTGCATCCACGTTTCGAGGAATTCTATACCCTGCTTAAAATTAACGAAACAGGGAAGAACGGTGACAAGGCGTTGGTTGTACGGCCCCGCTCCTGACGATTGCGTATTTGTCCGCCCGGCGTAAACTGCGTTGTTTTGGGAGCCGGCAGACATCGCGATCAATCCTGTCCATCGACCATTTGCCGGCATCCTGTTCTGCGTCTTCGCGCTGTTTGCGTTTGCGCTGCAGGACTCGATCATCAAGTACCTGTCCGAAAGATATTCGGTTATCGAAATTCTGACGTTGCGACTCGCGATCGTGTTGACGCTGCTGGTCGTCATCGGCGTGGCGTGGCAGGGCTTCGGTATTCTTCGCTCGCGGCGACCACGCCTGATGTTCGCGCGCGGCGTGCTCGCCTTTTTCGCTTTCACGATCTACTACATCGCGCTCAGCCGCATCCCGCTCGCCGACGCGGCGGCCGTGTACATGACCGCTCCGCTGTTCGTGACGCTGCTGTCGGCGCTTGTTTTGCGGGAGCGGGTCGGCGTCGCACGCTGGAGCGCGGTCGTCATCGGTTTCAGCGCGGTGCTGTACATGCTGAACCCTGGGTCGTCGCTGTTTCGAATCGAGTCGGCGCTGCCGTTATTCAGCGCGATGTGCTACGCGTTTATCCCGATTATCAACCGCCATATCGGCCTCAGCGAACACGCGCTGACCATGGGAATCTATACCTCGACTGCCTATTTCCTGTTGATGATCCTGACCTCGCTGGCGATTTCGGCACTGCCCGAACCATCCAGCGACAACTCGACGCTGCAGGGCGTTTTCCAGGACTGGATGATGCTGCGGAGCGCCGACTGGTTGCTGCTGTTGCTCGCGGGCGTCATATTCGCCGCGGCGCTGCTCAGCATCACCCAGGCCTACCGTATTGCCGCGGTCAGCACGGTGGCGCCGTTCGAATACGTCTACATCCTGTGGGCCAGCGTCATCGGTTACCTGATGTTTAGCGATGTCCCTGGCGCGAGGACCCTCGTCGGCAGCGTGGTCATCGTCGCCTGCGGTTGCTACATTATTTACCGCGAACGCGAACGCCGCAGGCGCTCCGCAGCGGCAGTCGCCAATCCGGGCAAGGCTCAGAATTAACATCCGACACAGTCCGATAGGTGATGATTTGAATTTTATGATTACTTTCAAAGAGACCCGATACGATGCGCATCAGTGAACTGCACGTTTACCAGAAAGACCTGCCCATCGTCGGCGGGCCTTACACCATGTCGAGGACGAGCCTCGACTGCGTCGATACCACCATCGTCAAGATGGTATCCGACAGCGGGATCGTGGGCTGGGGCGAGGTCGCGCCGATCGGCCCGGTCTACCAGCCGCAGCATGCGCTCGGCGCGAGGGCGGCGATTTCGGAGCTGGCGCCGAACCTGATCGGCCAGTCCGCGCTGGCGCCGTTGCTGCTGCGCAGGCACATGGACGCTTTGCTCAACGGGCACAATTACGCCAAGGCCGCGGTCGATGTCGCGCTGATGGACATGATCGGCAAGCATCACGGATTGCGGGTCTGCGATTTGCTGGGCGGCGCCGAGACCGAGCGACTGCCCGGCTACTACGCCACCGGAATCGGCAGCCCCGACGATATTTCGCGGCTGGCCGACGAGAAGGTGGCCGAGGGATATACCCGGATACAAGTCAAGGCCGGCGGTCGCGACGTCGCGATCGATATTGCCGTCGTCAAAAAAGTCTGGGAGAAAATCGGCGGCAAGGCGCAGGTCGTCGTCGATACCAACCGCGGCATGACCGCGAGCCAGGCGCTGCGCCTGAGCCTGGCCTGCAGCGATATTCCCTTCGTGTTCGAGCAACCCTGCAACACCCTCGAAGAAGTCGCGTCGATTCGCGGCCAGGTCGTGCATCCGATCATCATCGACGAGAATACCGAGACGCTGAACGACGTGCTGCGCGCGATCTCGATGGGCGTCTGCGACGGCTTCGGCCTGAAGATGACGCGCCTCGGCGGTCCGAACGCGATGGCCACCGTGCGCGACATCTGTGCGGCGCGGTCGATGCCGCACACCGTCGAGGATACCTGGGGCGGCGATATCGTCGCGGCCGCGGTGCTGCACATCGGCGCGACTGTCGAACCGCACCTGCTCGAAGCGGTGTGGACGGCCGGCAGCTACATCGAAGAAAACTACGACCCCGAAAACGGTATCAATATAAAAGGCGGCTACTTCGATCTGCCCAAGGGACCCGGGCTCGGGATCAACCCGGACGAGACCCGGATCGGAAAGCTGATTGCATCGTTCGCCTAGAGAATTCCGGGGACAGTTTACTTAATTAACCTCCCCCAGGGCGGAGGCATTCTGGCCCGATGGGAATTCTGTTTCCGGAGCAGATACGAGAACGTCCCAGAGTTTGTTCTGTTCAGGAATCAGAGCCGAGGTCAAAACCGTCGAGCAGGGACGGCAATACATCTGCCGCGGATCGGTCGAGATAAACGTCCGCCGCATCACTTGCCGCACCCGCATTGATGTCGATCACGATCACGCGGCTGCCGTGCTGCCTGGCCAGCGCAATCAGGCCGGCGGCCGGGTACACCGTTGCGCTGGTGCCGATCACCAGCAGGCAATCGAGCGCCATGCAGAGACGCTGCGCCCGCGTCCAGGTTTCCTGCGGCAGGCTTTCGCCGAACCAGACCACCGCCGGGCGCATGCGGTCGCCGCATCGAGGGCAGGCGCGCAGGCCCGGTGGTTTTTCAATGTCGACGCGTTCGCGATGTTCGCAAACTGAATTGTGGCAACGATCGTGCAGGATGCTGCCGTGCAGGTGATACACCCGTTCCGGCGCGACCCCCGCCTGCTCGAGCAAGTGATCGACATTCTGCGTAATCTGTATCATCCGCTGCTGGCCCGCGAGCGCCCGGTGCGCGGCGTTGGGTTGCACCCCGGCATAGTTTCCCCGCCGCCAGTTGTACCAGTCGATCACGCGTTGTGGATTCGCGTCGAATCCCTCGACCGACGCCAGCTCGATCGGATCGAAGCGCGACCACAGGGCATCGGGATCGGGATCGCGAAAGGTCGCAAGGCCCGATTCGGCGCTGAGACCCGCGCCCGAAAACGCGGCAACGCGGCGACTGCGCGACAGGATCTCGCGCGCCGCCTGCAACCTGGCGTCCAGTGACGAATCGAACCGCACCGTCAGCCCTGGATATCCGCGGCGATTTCGCCAGTCAATTTTTGGATCAGTTTTTCCCGGTAGGCTCCCGCCTCGACGAGCAGGTTGATTTCGCGTCCACTTGCCGCGAGCCGGACCCGCAACAACTGCAGCCTTCGCCGTATCGCGGCCCGCTCGACATCTGCCTCGGCCTGCTGCAGCAGCGCCTCGACCTCGCGAATTTCGTGCCGCAGGCTCAGCTCGGGCGGCAGACAGCCGGCGTTCCTGAGA
>JAOTUD010000263.1 GCA_029864065.1 Gammaproteobacteria bacterium
ACCGCCAGCATTTTGTCCTGCGGCGACATTTGCGCCCGGTATTCGCCGATCCCGGTCCTGTCGGCCATGTCGCGCGCAGTCGCGTTGCGATCGCCGGTCATCAGGATGACAGACTTATTCATTTCCCGCAGCGATTCGACGAGTGCACGAGCATCTTCGCGCACGCTGTCGGCAAAGCTGAACATCGCCAGGATGCGATCCTCGCGCGCCAGCACCACCGCGGTCAAGGGGTCGACTACGAGGCTGTCCTGCCATTGCCGCGGGATCGCCAGACCGGTCCTTGCATGGATAAATTCGTTGCTGCCGATAAAGTATTGCCGGTTATCGACGGTCGCCGAGATACCGCCGCCGGCGGTGCTGACGATGTGATCTGCATGGCCGGACTTTAACGCCCGGGTTGCACGCAGCAGCGCCCGGGCCAGCGGATGCTCGGAATGCCGTTCCAGTGTCGCGGCGAGCCGCAGGCAATGATCGCGGCTGAACCCGGGGTTGCAGTAAACCCGTTCGAGGGTCGGTTTGCCATGGGTCAGGGTGCCGGTCTTGTCGAACACGACATGCGTCACCTGGTTCATTTTTTCCAGCGCCGAACCCTGCTTGACCAGCAGCCCCGCGGATTGCATCTTGCCGAGCGCCGCGCTCATCGCGGCGGGCGTCGCCAGCGACAGCGCGCAGGGGCAACTGACGATCAGCACCGCGAGCGCGATTTCGAACCAGCGCCCGGCGTCGTGCAGCCACCAGAAGCCCGCGACGCAAATCACGATCAGCAACACGGCGCCGATGAAATAAGCCGCCACCCGGTCCACCCTGCGCGCCAGCGGCGGCTTGTCGGCCTGCGCCCGCTCGATGGTGCGCTGGATTTCCGCCATGACCGTGTCGGCGCCGACCGCGGTGACGCGCATCTGCAGCGGGTTGGTCACGTTGATGCTGCCGCCCAGCAGGCGCTCACCCGGTCGCCTGGCGAGCGCAAGACTCTCACCGGTCAGCAGGGATTCATCGACCGACGAGACGCCGCTCAGTATTTCCCCGTCGGCGGGCACCGTTTCGCCAGGGCGGATCAGCACCCGGTCGTCGATCACCAGCGCGGCAGCCGCGATCGCTTCCTCGATGGAACCGTCGTTGTTGACGCGCGTTGTCGTCAACGGCATCGACTGCACCAGTTTCTCGATCGATGCGGCGCAACGCTGGCGCGCCATGCTCTCGAAGTAGCGGCTCGCCGAAAGAAAGAAAATGAACATGACCACCGAGTCGAAATAAACCTCGCCTTGACCGTTAACGGTGGCCACGACGCTGCTGGCAAAAGCGATGCCAATCGCCAGCGACACGGGTAAATCCATCGCCACGCGCAGGCTTTGCAAATCGCGCCAGGCGGCATGGAAGAACGGCGGCGCCGAGTACAGCAGCACCGGCAGCGTCAAGCCGAGGCTGAGCCAGCGGAAAAATTGCTCGAAACCGCGCTCCATGCCCGACCATGCGCCAGCATAAAGGCTGATCGACAGCATCATGACCTGCATACCGAACAAACCGGCAACCGCGAGCCGGCGCTGTTGCTGACGCCGCTGCCGGCGATGCAGTTCCTGCTGCTGGCCCGGGTTGTAGGGCAGCGCCCGGTAGCCAATTTGCCGGATCGCCTGCAGGATTTCGCTGAGCCTGATACGGCTTTCATCCCAGCGCACCAGCGCGTGCTGGGTGGCGTAGTTCACGCGAACTTCGACGACCCCGGGCAGCGCGCCGATGTACTGCTCGTTCAGCCAGACGCAGGCGGCGCAGGTAATCCCGTCCAGTATCAGGCTGGCCTCGCGCAGACCGCCTTCGAGCGCGTGCACGAACTGGTGCTGTATTTCCGGCAGGTCGTATACCCGGGCCTCCTGTAAAAAGCCGGGCACGAGATCGCGCGCGCTCGGCGCGGCCTCGGTCCTGACGCGGTAGAAATTTTCGTTACCGGAGTCGATGATGGCCTCGGCCACCGCCTGGCATCCATGACAGCACATCGCGCGATTCTCGCCACCGATGCGAACCTCGAGGTCGAATCCCGCGGGCACCGGCAAGCCGCAGTGATAACAGGCACCCGGGTCTGTCAATGCCGGCCCGACACCGGTAGAATCGGCCTCGTGGTAATTCATTTATTTTACGATCGTGGATTCCAATATTGATGCAGGCTGTGCAGGATCGGCCCGGACCGAGAATGGTAACGAGAATGATGCAATTTCAAATTGGCTCAGCCTTGATCTGAATCAATTCCCGGCACAGGGCCTGATGAATAATCCACGCTAACAAATAACAAAGTAAATCGCCATGTTTATACAGCACATTATTGGACTGTTTACCGATCCTGCGCGCGAGTGGGAAAGAATCCGCGACCAGCAAAAGAGCAGCGACAGAAGCCGCGTCGGCTTTGTTTTCATACTCGCCGCGATCCCGGCAATATCGGGATACATCGGCACCACGCAAGTGGGCTGGCGTATCGGCGTGGGCGAACCGATTCGCATCACCGGCGAGTCGGCCTTTTCGATCGCGATCATTTATTACCTGGCCCTGATCGTCGGGGTCTTCACCATAGGCTGGCTGATCCATCTGCTCGGCAAGGCCTACGAGGTCGTCAAGCCGTTACCGCTGTGCATCACGCTGGCCGCCTATACCGCGACCCCGCTGTTTCTGATCGGCATCATGGAAGTCTACCCGGTGCTCTGGCTGAACATGCTACTGGGTTTGCCGGCACTCGCGTATACGGTTTACCTGCTCTACTCCGGTCTGCCGATCATGATGGAAATACCCGCGGAAAGGGGATTTCTCTATTCTTCCGCGGTGCTGGCGGTCGGTTTGATCGCGCTGGTCTCGCTGCTCGGGATGACCGCGCTGTTGTGGGGCATGGGGCTACAGCCGGTATTTACCAACTGATTTCTTGCAATCCGTAGATTCACCCGTTTGATGCCAATCAGACATCGAGGAAGCTCCAGATGACAAACATCGAAACCTACAATTACAAAGTAGTCCGACAATTTGCGATCATGACCATCGTATGGGGTATTGTCGGCATGCTGGTCGGCGTGCTGATCGCCGCGCAACTCGCCTGGCCGGCGCTCAATTTCGACGTTCCGTGGTTGACCTTCAGCCGACTGCGGCCGCTGCACACCAACGCGGTCATCTTCGCCTTCGGGGGCTGCGCGCTGTTCGCCTGCTCCTACTATGTGGTACAGCACACCTGCCACGCCAGGCTCGCGTTCCCGGCGCTGGCGAGCTTTACCTTCTGGGGCTGGCAGGCGGTGATTTTGTCGGCGGCGATCACGCTGCCGCTGGGGATCACCACCAGCAAGGAATACGCCGAGCTCGAATGGCCCATCGACATCCTGATCACGCTGGTCTGGGTCAGCTACGCGCTGGTATTTTTCGGCACCATCATCAAACGCAAGATTCCGCATATCTATGTCGCCAACTGGTTTTTCGGCGCTTTCATCATCACCGTCGCGATACTGCACCTGTTCAACAGCGCCGCGCTGCCGGTAAGTTTCTGGAAATCCTACTCGGCTTACGCCGGGGTGCAGGACGCGATGGTGCAATGGTGGTATGGGCATAACGCGGTCGGATTCTTCCTCACCGCCGGCTTCCTCGGCATCATGTACTACTTCGTACCGAAGCAGGCGGGGCGCCCGATTTACTCTTACCGGCTCTCGGTGGTTCATTTCTGGGCGCTGGTGTTTACCTATATCTGGGCCGGCCCGCACCACTTGCATTACACCGCGCTGCCCGACTGGGCACAGTCGCTCGGCATGGTCATGTCGCTGATTCTGCTGGCGCCGTCCTGGGGCGGCATGATCAACGGCATAATGACCCTGTCCGGCGCCTGGCACAAGCTGCGCACCGACCCGGTGTTGCGCCTGCTGATCGTATCGATTTCGTTTTACGGCATGTCGACCTTCGAAGGCCCGATGATGGCGATCAAGACCGTAAACGCGCTTTCGCACTACACCGACTGGACCATCGGCCACGTGCATTCCGGCGCGCTGGGCTGGGTTGCCCTGGTTTCCATGGGCGCTATGTATTACCTGATTCCACGCCTGTTCGGGCGCGAGCTCTATAGCCTGAAGCTGGTCGAGGTGCATTTCTGGACCGCGACCATCGGCATCGTGCTGTACATCGCCTCGATGTGGGTGGCGGGCATCATGCAGGGCCTGATGTGGCGCGCGGTCAACGCGGACGGCACGCTGACCTACAGCTTCGTCGAAAGCGTGCAGGCGATGCATCCTTACTACATCGTGCGCACCCTCGGCGGGGCCTTCTTCCTGCTGGGTACGCTGGTGATGGCCTACAACCTGTGGCGCAGCATCTCCGACGCGAAACCCGTCGAAGTCGAAGTTCCGCAACCGGCTAGCGCCCACTGACAGATCGAGACAAGACTATGGCTTCAGCACACGATAAAGTTGAAAAAAATATTGGCCTGATGATCATACTTATCATCGGCGTGATTTCGGTCGGCGGCCTGGTACAGATCATCCCGCTGTTCTTCCAGGATTCCCTGACCGAACCGGTCGCGGGCCTCAAGCCGTATTCGCCGCTGCGACTCGAAGGCCGGGATATCTACGTCCGCGAATCCTGTTACGTCTGTCATTCGCAAATGATACGCCCGTTCCGCGCCGAGACCGAGCGTTACGGCCACTATTCGGTCGCCGGCGAGTACATTTACGACCGCCCCTTTCAATGGGGATCGAAGCGCACCGGGCCCGACCTGCATCGCGTCGGCGGGCTCTACAGCGACGAATGGCACCGCGTGCACCTGATCAATCCGCGCGACGTGGTTCCCGAATCGATCATGCCCGGTTATCCGTGGCTGCAGGACGCGATGCTCGATGGCGACGATATCCAGGCCAAGATGGAGACCCTGCGCAGCCTCGGCGTGCCCTATAGCGACGCGGATATCGAGGCCGCGCCGCAGGCGCTCGAAGGCAAGACCGAAATGGATGCGCTGATTGCCTACCTGCAGGGACTAGGCACCCTGATCAAATCGAGGAATTGACATGTCGATGACCTTTTTCCAATCGATCTGGACCATCGTCGTCATGATTACCTTCCTCGGCATCGTGGTCTGGGCTTACAGCAGTAAACGCAACAAGGACTTTGACGAGGCGGCG
>JAOTUD010000264.1 GCA_029864065.1 Gammaproteobacteria bacterium
CCCCGCCGCCCTTGCGTTGCGCGCAAGCAGGCCCGCTGCCATCATTACTTTCGGGTTCGACGTATTGGTGCAGGAAGTCACCGCCGCGATCACCACGTCGCCATCCAGCAGTTCGTGATCCGAGGCACGCACCGGAGCCCGTGTCGGCAGGCCGGCAGACGCTCCTGCTTCCGGTAATACCTGATCTTTGCCGCGCACCTCGGCGCCCGCAGGCAATCCGGCATCCAGCAGTTCGCCTGCCGCATTGCCCGAGGTGTCGTTCGAACCATTAATGATTACCTCGGTGGCTGCTTTCACTGCCGACAGGGCGACGCGATCCTGCGGCCGCTTCGGCCCGGCAAGCGACGCCTCGACCGTGGACAGGTCCAATGTCAGGCTGTTGCTGAACACGGGATCCGGGGTATCGGCCTGGTACCACATGCCCTGCGCCCGGCAATAAGCCTCGACCAGCTTCAGGGCTTGCTCGTCGCGGCCGGTCAGACGCAGGTAACGAATGGTTTCGTCGTCGACCGGAAAAAATCCGCAGGTGGCGCCGTACTCGGGCGACATGTTGGCCAGCGTAGCGCGGTCGGCGAGCGGCAGCTGGGCGAGACCGTCGCCGCAGAACTCGACGAACTTGCCGACGACGCCATACTGACGCAGCATCTGGGTCACGGTCAGCACCAGGTCGGTGGCGGTAATGCCCTCGCGCAACTGCCCGGTGAAGCGGAAACCGACCACTTCCGGGATCAGCAGCGATATCGGCTGTCCCAGCATACCCGCCTCCGCCTCGATACCGCCGACACCCCAGCCCAGCACGCCCAGGCCGTTGATCATGGTGGTATGCGAATCGGTACCGACCAGGGTATCGGGAAAAACATAAGTCTTGCCCTCGTACTGATGCTGCCACACCGTCCTGGCGAGATACTCGAGGTTCACCTGGTGGCAGATCCCCGTTCCCGGCGGCACGACGCGAAAATTGGCGAACGCCTGCGCACCCCATTTCAGAAATCGATAGCGTTCATCGTTGCGTTTCACCTCGAGCGCGACGTTGGCTGCAAACGCCCCTGGCGTGGCGAATTCATCGACCATCACCGAGTGATCGATGACGAGATCGACCGGGATCTGCGGGTTGATGCGCTGCGGATCGTCGGCCGCCGCGTCGCGCATTGCCGCGAGGTCGACCACGGCCGGCACCCCGGTAAAGTCCTGCATCAGCACCCGCGCCGGGCGAAACGCGATTTCACGATCAGAACTGCGGTTTTCGACCCAGCGATCGAACGCCTTGATATCGCCGGCGGCATCGTCGCTACCCTGCTCGAAGCGCAGGATGTTCTCGAGCAGAATCTTCAGCGAACAGGGTAGATTGCGGGTTTCCGGAAAACCCTGTTCGGCAATTTTTTCAAGACTGAAGTAATGGTACTCCTGGCCATCGATTGCGAGCGTAGACAGGGTGTTAAAGCTGTTGCTACCAGGTTTCATCATGAATCTCCTGCTTTGGCATGCGGAGATTATATCGCGTTATTCGCACAGAAAATGAATTGTATTTTCGTCCTTCAGATCGACTTTCTTGCCGAGGCTGATATACCCGGATCCGAACAGCGTAAATTCCTCGCGCCGCAGGAATATGTCCTGTCCCAGCGAGGTGCGCACGAAGGTGCCGTTGGTGCTCTGGTCGGTGATAATGAACTTTCCACGCCGGTGCTCGATCTTCGAATGGTATCGGGATATCAGGTCGCCCTTGATGATCAATTCGCAATCCTTGCCGCGCCCCAGGATATAGGAAGTCGTATCGGTCGTAATCGAATAGGGTTTACCCTCGTATTTCAGCGTCAGGTTTTTTGACTGCTCGTAGCGGGCGGGGTTGGTGAAGTTGCTGGCAGTCGCCATGTTGGTGATGTCGCTTTCCTGCTCCCAGGTGAACAGGTAGACGTCGAGTTGCTCGTTACGGCCCTTGACGCGCAGGCGATCGTAGGGCCGCATGTTATTCGACAATTCCCCGCTCTTGACCAGGAACGCGATTTCCTGGGTGCAAAGAATCTGCCGCGCCTTGGCCATGCTCGCGATGCGCGCCGCGACGTTGACCGTATCGCCGAAGATATCGTCGTTTTCGAGGATGGCGCTGCCGTACTGCATGCCGATCCGAATCGACACGCCGATGGTTTCGGGGGTGCGGTCGTCCTCCATGGTTTCCTGTATCGCGCGCGCCGCGTGCACCGCCATGTCGACATCGTTAAAGTAAACCAGAATTTCATCGCCAATCGTTTTCACGAGATGACCATTGTGGCGTTGGGAAATCGAGATCAGCGTGTTCAAGGCCCTGGAAATGCGTTCGCGTGCGAGGTCGTCACCCATGTTTTCGTACATGGCGGTACTGCCGGCGACGTCGGCAAACATTACCACGCAGTTGATTGTTTCACGCGCCACTAAACTGTTTCCTTCATTGTCTACTGCCTTGGATAGTCCATTCGGGGCCATTTTCAGGATCTGATGAGACAGTCTGAACGGATACTCGCTACCAATCCCCTCTGAAAGACATTTTTTATTTCGGCGGAGTCTAGCATGACTGTTCCGTCTGTTGTTTAGGTGTATATAGCATGTTACTGAATAATATGAAGAATCATGTTGTCATAGTCGCCGAAATATAATCGATGGCACGCTGAATTCTCGCCAGGCTGCGCTCCCTGCCGAGCAGCTCCAGGGTCTGGTCGATCGGCGGCGAAAACGATCCCCCGGTCACCGCGACCCGCAACGGCTGCCCGATTTTTCCCATGCCGATGCCGAGTTCCCCGGTTATCGTCTCGATCACCGCATGGAGGCTTTGCGCATCCCAGCTCTGCAGGCTGGTGAAAAGTTCCAGCGCGCGTTGCAATGGTTGCAGGGCGGGCTGCCTCAACACCTTGCCCGCCGCCTTCGCATCGTATGAATCGAAATCCCGGAAACAGTAACCGATGCTATCTACCAACGCGTTGATCGTCACCGCCCGCTGGCGATATAAATCTACTATTGCCGCAATGTCGAGTTCGTGATCGTAATCTATTGCGAGGCGGTCCAGCCTGTGCCTGACCAGCGCGACAATATCGTCGAGCGGCATGCTCATCATGTATTGTTGATTGATCCAGTTCAGCTTGTCGGTATTGAAAGAAGCCGCCGAATTGTTCAGCGCATCGAGCGAAAAGTATTCGATCATTTCCTGCCGGCTGAAGATTTCCTGGTCGCCATGCGACCAGCCAAGGCGCACCAGGTAATTCAGCATCGCCTCGGGCAGGTAACCCGCCTCGAAATACTCCATGACACCTACCGCGCCGTGACGCTTGGACAGGCGTTTGCCATCGTCGCCGAGAATCATCGGCACGTGCGCATATTCCGGTATCTTCGCTTGCAGAGCACGCAGAATGTTTATCTGCCTGGGCGTATTGTTGACATGATCGTCGCCGCGCAGCACATGAGTGATTTCCATATCCATATCGTCGACCACGACCGACAGGTTATAGGTCGGGCTGCCGTCGCTGCGCGCGATGATCAGATCGTCGAGCTCCTGGTTGGCGACGCTGACTACGCCCTTGACATGATCGTGAAAACTGACGACCCCATGTTGCGGGTTTCTGAAGCGCACGACCATCGCTTTTCCGGGTTCGACCCGCAGCCCCAGTTCGCGGCAACAGCCGTCGTAGCGCGGCTTTTGCCGGTCCGCCATTTGCTTTTCGCGCAGCGCATCGAGGCGCTCCCTGGAACATTCGCAATAATAAGCGTCGCCCTGATCGATCAGTTGCCCGATGACTTCGAGGTAGCGATCGAAACGTTTGGTCTGGAAATACGGGCCCTCGTCGGGATCGAGGCCAAGCCAGGCCATGCCGTCCAGAATGGCCTGTACCGACTCGGGCGTCGAGCGTTCGAGATCGGTATCCTCGATTCGCAGCACGAATTTACCCGCCGTCTTCCTGCTGAACAGCCAGCAGAACAGGGCGGTTCTGGCTCCGCCAACGTGTAGGACTCCGGTAGGGCTCGGGGCGAATCGGGTTTTAGTCATGCAAAACGGAATGGACTTTAGACGCGCGGTATTTTAACGGAATATCGGCGTCGGAGTCTGTATATTTTGCGCCCTAAAAGCGTTTCTCGATCTCGAGCATGGACCCGGCTTTCTGGATGCGGGTATGCTGCAGAAAAGAGTTACCGAGCAAAACCTCGAATGGCTGGTCGCCGGCAATGACGGTGGCATCGACATTGTTGACCTGGATGCCGCCGATGCTGACAGAATGGAGCCTGATCTGCCAGACCGGCACAATTGCAGACGCGGTTTGCGCGGTGCTGGGGATGCCCTTGCGATAGTTGATCTTGAGGCTGCGAGCCTTGGCACCGCTCATCGTCACGAAGGTGGCGCCGGTATCGACCAGGAACCGGGTGGACTGGCCGTTGATCTCCCCCTCGACGTAATACATCCCGAGCGAATCGGAGTAAATTCTCAAGCTGCTGCGCTGCGCCTTTTTGAAATTCCCGGCGATGGACTGGTTGATGCCGAGCTTGACCGGCTTGCCATCGATTACGACGACCGCGCCGCGCCCCGAGGCAGATTGCAGCAGTACCCCTTCAAAGGTTTCGCCCTTCTCGACGATCTTCTGTTTGTCACCGACCTGCAGCAGCGCCTTGTTGGCAAAAAGCGCAATCACCCTGACCTTGCCCTCGTCGGCGATTGCAACACCGAGGGTCAAAGCCAGCAGCAGAGTGACTATGCCTGCAGCCGATTTCACCAGGATCCCACCGCCAGCAGCGCCAGCTGCATGCAGGCCAGGGCGTAGAGCCCGGCCAGCACGTCGTCTATCATGATGCCGAAGCCACCTTTCATCTTTGCGTCCGCCACTCTCACCGGCCAGGGTTTTATAATATCGAACACCCTAAATAGCACAAACCCGAGCAGAATCCATTGCCAGGTCACGGGCGCGGCAATCATGGTAATCCAGAAACCGACGAACTCGTCCCAGACGATAGCAGGATGATCGTGAACCTCGAGCGCATTACTGGTGTATTGGCATAAATAAATCCCGCCGCAGAAGCCCAGCGCAACGAAGGCGAGATACCAGGCCGGATCCAGTTGTACCATTAGCAGGTAAAGCGGGATCGCGACCAGGGTTCCGCAG
>JAOTUD010000265.1 GCA_029864065.1 Gammaproteobacteria bacterium
CGCCGAGCACCCTTACCTGCGACAGTCGGTCGCAGAAGTATTGCGCCTTGTTGGCGACGATCTCGGGATCGATCTCGTTCTTGTGCTCGGAATCCGAACCCATTGCCGTTATGTGCTGCCCGGTGGTGATGTGTTCCGCCATCAGTATGGGGCGGGTCGATGGCGTCGTGGTGACGATGATATCGGCGTTCGTGGTTGCCGACGCGACATCGGCGCAGGCGGTTACCTCCATGCCGAGGCGCTCGCTCAATCTTGCCGCTGCCGCCCCGGCCTTGTCGAAGTTGCGCGCCCAGATCGCCGCAGACTCGATGTTGCGCACCAGGGTCAGGGCTTCCAGCTGCAGGCCCGCCTGCACCCCGGCGCCGAGTATGGCGGCGCGGCGGCTGTCGGCGCGCGCGAGGTACTTGGCCGCGACCGCGCCCGCGGCGGCGGTGCGGATGTCGGTTAAGTACCCGTTATCCAGCAGCAGCCCCTCGACCATCCCGGTGCGCGTGCTGAACAGCACCATCAACCCGTTGACGCTGGGCAGGCCGAGGCTGGGATTGTCGAAGAACCCGGGGCTTATCTTGATGGCCAGGCTGTCGACGCCCGGTATGTACGCGGTCTTGACATCGATCTCGCCATTATTCTCGATGATGTCGAGGCGCATGATCGGCGGCATCACGACCGCCTTGGTGGCGAGCGCCTCGAACGCGTTTTCGACGCATTCGATCGCGGCGAGATCGAGTTGTACCTGGCTGCGCAGCTCGGATTCGGTCAGTATGCGAATGTCTGCCATTAGAGCTGGTAATCCTCGCGGTTGATGATTTTTCGGTGCAAGGCCATGTCGATGTTCTTGCCACTCAGCAGTACGACGGTGTTGTCGCCCGGGGTCACCTTGTCGGCCAGTAGCGCCGCGATGCCGACCGCGCCGCCGCCCTCGAGGATAACCTGCTCCTTGCAATAGGCATAGCGGATTCCCTCGGCGATTTCGTCCTCGCTGAGCAATACCAGTTCGTCGACGTAGTCGTGCACGATATTGAAGGTGAGCTGGTTATCGAGGCCGATGCCGCCGCCCAGGGAGTCGGCGAGGGTCGGTAACTCCTCGACTTCGACGGGCTTGCCGGCCTGCTGCGATGCGTACATCGCGCAACCACGCTCCATCGAAATGCCGATGACGCGCACCCCCGGTTTTTGCGACTTGATCGCCAGCGCGATCCCCGATATCAGGCCGCCGCCGGAAAGCTGCACCAGCACCGTGTCGAGATCGGGCAGCTGCTCGAGCATTTCCAGGCCCAGCGTGCCCTGTCCCGCGATGACATGGGGATGCTCGAAGGGCGGGATCATGGTAAATCCCTCCTCGGCCACCAGTCGCCTGGCCTCGATCTCGGCCTCGTCCTGCGACTTGCCGACGATGCGCGTTTCGGCGCCGAGCGCGCGAATCGCTTCGAGCTTGTTTTGCGGCACCAGTGCGGACATGCAGATGATGCAGGGCACGCCGGCCTGATGCGCGGAGTAGGCGAGGGCGCGCCCGTGATTGCCGGTGGATACCGCGGTAACGCCGGTGGTGTCGGCGTCGAGCTGCAGCACCGAGTTCATCGCACCGCGCAGCTTGAAGGCGCCGGTGGTTTGCAGGTACTCGTGCGCCAGCAGGATGTCCTTGCCGAAGCGTTGCGTCAGCGACGCGGAAGGCGCGATATGCAGCGGCACGATATGGGGCGCGATACGCGCCCGTGCCGCCTGGATGTCGCCCAGGCCGATTTCTGCCTGGCTCATGACGCCTGGCATGATTCGTAAAGAATGCGCGCGCACATCAGGTCGAGGTGGCCACCGCCGCCGTTTTTGAATACCGTGATTTCGTCATCGGACTGCCGCCCCGGGTAACGTTGCTGGCACAGGTCGGATAAATCGGCTAGCACGTCGCCTTCGCTGATGACGCCGGTCGCCAGCGGAATCATCAATTCGCCTATGTGATGGACCGTGGTTTCGCGGGCATCGACGAACAGGCTGCCGCGTTCGAGCACTTCGTCGTCGGCCTCGCGCATGTCTGCGGTAAAGGCGCCGATCAGGTCGACGTGGGCGCCGGGCTTGAGCCACCTGCCCTCGATGATCGGCTGCTTGCCGCCCACCGCCGAGCAAATCAGGTCGGCGGACCTTGCGCTGGGCTCGATCTCGGAAACGGAGGTAAACGAAATCCGCGGAAACTTCGGAGCCAGGCTTGCGCACAACTGCTGCGCCTTTTCGTGGGTACGGTTCCAGATCTCGACCCGCTTTAAGGACGGGCGCAGCTCGCAATGGGCGCTGACCAGGTGTGGCGCCATCTGCCCGGCGCCGATCATCAGCATCGATGCGACGTTTTCGCGCGACAGCAGCTTGCTGCCCAGCGCCGAATCGGTCGCGGTCTTGATCCAGGTCAGCGCGGTGCCGTCGAGGCACGCGATCGGGGTGCCGTTGACGCCTTCGAATAAAACGTAAACCGCCTGGATCGACGGCCAGTCGCGTTTCAGGTTGTTGCGCGGGAACACGGTGATGACCTTGGCGCCAACCGCTTTCTCTGGCTGCCAGCCGGTGCGGATAAAGAAGTGGCTGACGTTGTCGGCGGCGTCCTTCGACTCCATCAGCATTTCGTCGACCAGGCCGATCGGCTCGCGATGCATTGCCGCGAGTTCGTCGACCAGCGTCGCGAAAGGCATGCAGCCCAGGATTTTGTCGGCATCCAGCATCAACATACGCGTGTTCCCCAAAGACACATCTGGCTGTAGACTTGAATTCTTGCGCCAGGGTGGTCGAGTTTACTGAAATCGCGCTGGCTTTAACAATCCAATTTCGACGGGAATCCCGATGGCGGAATATTTCAACGACCTTGGTCAGCCGATCGGTTTTCCGGTCGTCGACTGGAAGCCCTGCCAGCATCCGCGCGGCGCGCAGATGCTGGGCCGCCTTTGTTCACTCGAGCCCATCGATATCGACGCGCATGCCGCGCAGCTCTTCGACGCATTCGGCAGGGACGTGGACCAGCGCAACTGGACCTACCTGCCATACGGCCCCTTTGCGGCCGAAGACGACCTGCGCACCTGGATATTTTCGACCTGCCTCAGCGACGACCCTTGCTTTTTCAGCGTCGTCGATAATGCCACCGGCGCTGCCGTCGGTGTCGCCAGCTACCTGCGCATCGAGCCGGGAGCGGGCGTCATCGAGGTCGGGCATATTCATTTTTCACCGCTGATGCAGGGCAAGCCGATTTCGACCGAGGCGATGTACCTGATGATGCGACAGGTTTTCGATGTCTGGGGATACCGACGCTACGAATGGAAATGCGATGCGTTGAACCGGCCCTCGCGCGACGCGGCAGAGCGGCTGGGCTTCATGTTCGAGGGCATATTCCGCCAGGCCACGATGTACAAGCAGCGCAACCGCGATACCGCCTGGTACTCGATCCTGGATCGCGAATGGCCGACCGCGAAAGCCGTGTTCGAAGGCTGGCTGGATACGGGGAATTTCGAGGTCGACGGCGCGCAGAAGAGCAGCCTGTCAGGCGCGATGCGCGACGCGCTCGCGGCGTTGCGCTAGGTTTCCGCCAGCGCGTCGCAGTCGAGCAACTTGCGCAGGCTGCGCCGCACCTCGATCCAGCGATAGCGGATCGAGTTCCTGACGATGGCTTCGTCGCGCTCCTTCAATTCATCCGCGATGGGCGACCAGTAAAACAACGCGTCGGGGCTCGCGCTGAAGACTGTGTCGTCGTCGCGTTCCGACTCCCAGTCGCAGGTTTTGATTCGTTGCACGATTTTTTCCCGGGCGGCAACGAAATCCTGGCCGGCCTCGTCGGGTTCGCCGATTTCATCGAGCACCTGTTGCAACGCCGCGGGCACGAGCTGGTGGATCTTGTGCGGCTCGACGGTGCCGGACTGGTACAGGCACTGGCCCGCGAAAATGCTGAGATCGGAAACGCAGGCCAGCCAGATATGCCACTTGGCGATATTGATCGAGGTGACGATGTCGGGATTCTCGAACATCGCCGGAAAACGCGTTCCTGCACGGGTGCGCAGGTAGCCGTAGAGCGATGCTTGCGCGACATGGCTGGCGCGGCTGCCAATAAACTCGGCGAGCGAATTCCGATCCGATATGGGTTTTATCTTTCTTTTATGGCCGATGCCGACATAGTCACCGAGCATCTGCCAGTAGCTGCGGGTGAACAGGGGGTTGACATAGGATTTGAAGAATTCGAGTGCTTTCACGGTAAATCTTGATGTTTTGTTACCAATCGTAACAGGAGATTGTTCGAATCAGGAAAATATGCACTAAATCGGTTAAACAGGGTGCCAATACTAGGGTTTTTATCTGGCAAATGCCATGCATTCTGTGCATATTGGTCGGGCGAAAAATTATAAAACTTACGCACGACCAAAAATAATTGCTGTTTAAACCCAATAACTAGGGGGACTTTAATCATGGATACTTCCAAACGGGAGGGTCATTGGCGCAGAACGAAGTCGCTGATGATCGTTACTCTCACGATCTGGTTTATCTTTTCTTTTGTCGTTCACTGGTTTGCTTCAAGCCTCAACTCGATCACGTTTTTCGGCTGGCCTCTGGGCTTCTATATGGCCGCGCAGGGTTCTGAGATCGTATTCGTGGTCACGCTGTTCTGGTTCGTCAGAGCCCAGGACAAGATCGACCGCGATTGCGGCGTAGCCGAGGAGGACTAGACCATGGCGAAAATTACTGGCGGCACTTTCATTGAAAACCTGCCGAAGATATACGGCCTGTATACCGGGGGCTTCCTGGTATTCGTCCTTTTAATGGCAATCCTCGAGCAAATGGGTGTCGGTGCGGATACCATCGGTATCCTGTTCGTTGCCTTCACCATCGTCATTTACGCCGGTATCGGGGTACTGTCGAGAACCATGGCGGTAGACGCGTATTACGTCGCCGGACGCCAGGTTCCCGCGGTCTTCAACGGCATGGCGACGGCCGCGGACTGGATGTCGGGCGCCTCCTTCGTGGCGATGGCCGGCGGTATCTACTTCGGTGGACACGGTTATCTCGCGTTCGTGGTCGGCTGGACCGGGGGTTATATCCTGGTCGCCTCGCTGATGGCGCCTTACCTGCGTAAGTTCGGCTGC
>JAOTUD010000266.1 GCA_029864065.1 Gammaproteobacteria bacterium
AGTACCGAAATCACCCTGCGCAATCGAGGCCGGCATCCACTGCTGCTGCGTCCGCTGGGGTGGCTGGCAAGGTTTTTACGATATTTTTTCTAGGCGACAGGAAATATCGTTGAGGCAGAATAAGTCACCTTAACTATACTAAGTAACTTATTGAATTTATTATATTTAAGTGAAGAGATTTTATTGCTAAAATGACGCTCCGCTAAGCGGAGGTCCTGACCCGACACCTGGCCATGAACACGACTGAAAATGGTTTTACCTGGCGCTCGCAATCTACCTTCGTGATTGCGACGGCCGGCGCGACCTTAAGCCTGAACGACTTCCTCACCTTTCCGGTGCTTGCCGGTCAGAACGGAGGTGGCGCCTTCCTGCTGCTTTACATCCTGTTCCTGTTCGTGCTGGGATTGCCATTGTTGATGGCGGAGCTGATGCTGGGACGCCTGACCCGCAGCGATCCAGCGGCCAGCCTGCGCACCCTGTCGGAACAGTACCGGGCCTCGGTTTACTGGAAACTGGCTGGACTGGGTTCGATGCTGGCGGCTTTCCTGATTGTCTCGACCTTGAGCGTAATCGCGGGATGGTCGCTGGCGTATTCGGTCAGGTCCATGGTCGGTGTATTTGAAGGCGCCACGCTCGAAACCGCGAAACTGATGTTCGAACAACTGACCATCGACGGCGAACGCATGACCCTGTGGCACACCCTTTTTGTCCTGGTTGTGGTCGGTATTTGCGCCCAACCCATAAGGCAGGGGATTGAGCGATTCATGCTGGTGATAGTACCGGTCATATTCCTGCTTCTGATAATCGGACTTATCCTTGCGATCAGTTCGAGCGGATTTACCGGCAGTGTCCAATATATCCTGTATGCCGACTTTACCGTGATTGATTCGCGCACGCCAATACTCGCGCTGCAGCGCGCGTTTTACACGCTTGCCCTCGGCATTGGCGTGATGATCGCCTATGGACGTTATTTGCCTGGTAACGTATCGATCGGCTACGCCGCCGGACTGGTGATTACTGTCGACCTGTTATTCTCGATCTTTACCGGGTTATCGATAAACGCACTGATGCTTTCCGACGGGCAGCAACCGGGCGTCGACAGTCAGTTTGCTTTCCGTATCATGCCGGTGATACTCAACCAGTTTTCCTCAGGCAGCATGTTCAGTACGCTGTTTTTCATGTTAATGACGCTGGCGGCGCTGACAACCTCGATCGCGCTGCTGGAAGCACCGATTACCTACCTGCAACGAAAATACCGCATAACCCGCTTAAAATCTGCGGTGATGACCGGCCTCGGGATCTGGTTATTTGCCCTCGGGGTCGTGCTCGCCCATAGCGTCTGGAATGGCGACGGATTCACGTTGGCGCTGTTCGTTGGCGACGAGGCGATTCGACTGGTAAACAACGCCGGTTTTCATGACGTGCTGGTGTTCGTATCCAGCCACCTGATCCAGCCATTCGTGGCGTTTTTTATCTGCCTGTTCGTCGCCTGGAAAATACCCCGTGAGGTTAGCCACAAGGAATTCGCGCTATCCAAACATTACAAATTCGAAGTCTGGAATTACCTGATTCGTTATATTGTACCGGTACTGCTGTTGATTGTTATCCTTGCTGCTTTTGGAATCATTTGAAGTGCCCGAAATTACGCGCAGCGCGTTGCTGCCTTATCCAGCACGAGTGATGTACGACCTGGTCAACGATGTCGAAAAATACCCCGAATTCCTGCCCTGGTGCGGAGCAAGCAGAATCCACCAGGCTGACGCAAGCTCGATGGAAGCATCGATTCTGATGCAGGGCGCAGGATTACATCAGTGGCTGAAAACGCGTAACCGCATGATTCCCGGGGAATCGATCGAGATAAGGCTGGTCGAAGGCCCGTTTAAAAGCCTGCAGGGGCTGTGGCGATTCACCTCGGTTGCAGAACGGAGTTGCAGGATAGAGCTGACCTTCAGCTTCGAGTTTAAGCGCGGCCTCGCGGCGGCGATTATCAAACCCGTCTTCACCCGTGTTGCGAATACGATGGTGGATTCGTTCTGTCAACGCGCGCAACAGTTATATGGGCGATAAGACCTTGATAGAAGTTGCTTACGCAACGCCGGCGAAACAGGAAATACTGGAATGTAAAATCGATCCGGACACGTCCCCGCGAGACGCCGCCCGGCTATCGGGCATCGGTAAGCTGTTTCCCGAGATCGATTTCGAGACCTGCGATCTCGGGGTGTTCGGCAAGGTCGTGCCCGACGATTACGCGTTGCAGGAGGGCGACCGCATCGAGATATATCGACCGCTGATCGCCGATCCCAAGGAGATACGCAGGCAACGTGCGGCGCAGGGGCTAAAAATGAAAAAAGGCGGTGGTGAAATCAGCCAGGGCTGAGGGTACCGTCGATATTCGTCAGCAAATCGCCGCTGAAGGTAAGCGTCATGACGCGTTTTTCGATTCTGCCATCACCGCCCGTCTTCAGGTAAAAAATATAATGCCAGCGGTCGGGATGGTAAAGGTCCACCAGCGCCGGCGTACCGAGTAGGAACTGGACCTGGTTGCGCGACATGCCAATCCTGAGTTGTTCCACCAGCGCCGGATCGATGCGATTTCCCTGGGGTACATCCATTCGATACACGCAGCCGGAGAATGTTATAATTGCAAGTCCGACCAGCAAGCCAGTTTGTAACAAGCGTAAGTTCATACTACCGACAATAGCGAGCAAGAGCGCGATAATACTGCCACCACCGGTTTGCTGCAAATACTGTGAGAGCATCATATGGAAACAGCTGACATCAAGAACGCGGGGCTGAAAGTTACCCTGCCACGTATGAAAATCCTCGAGCTGCTGGAAAACTCAGCGGACCGTCATCTCAAGGCCGAGGACATTTACAAGATGTTGCTGGATTCAGGCGAGGAAATCGCGCTGGCGACGGTGTATCGGGTCCTGACACAGTTCGAAACTGCGGGCCTGGTGACGCGCCACCATTTCGACGGTGGTCACGCGGTGTTCGAGGCCAACGACGGCGAGCACCATGATCATCTCGTCGATATCTCGACCGGCAGGGTGGTCGAATTCTACGACGAAATCATCGAGCAGCGGCAAAAGGAAATCGCGGCGAAATACGGCTTTACCATAACCGAGCACACCATGGTGCTGTATGGTCATTTCAACAAAAAATAATCGCAGCGCAGAAGCCGACATTGGTCGATCGCGCGCATTCCAGCCGGGCGTATACCGTCCGACCCGGCCGAGAATAAATCCGGTCAGCGCTCAACCATCGCGCGTCGCCATCATCTGACTCGCGTGGGCGCGCGATTGCTCGGTAATATCGATACCGCCCAGCATGCGCGCTATTTCTTCGAGGCGCTCGCTGTCGTCGAGCGCATATACCGCCGTTCTGGTGTCATCGTTAAGGCTGGTTTTCTCGACGCGGAAATGGTGGTGCGCCTGCGAAGCCACCTGAGGAAGATGGGTCACGCATAAAACCTGGCGTCCCCGGCCCAGCAGGCGCAGTTTCTTGCCTACGATTTCGGCGATTGCTCCGCCGACACCGCTGTCGACCTCGTCAAATATCAGGGTTGGAATCCGCGATGACTCGCTCATGATGACCTGTATCGCGAGACTGATCCGCGAGAGTTCGCCACCGGAGGCCACCCTGGCCAGGGTCTTCGGCGGCTGCCCGGCATTGGCGCTCACCAGGTAGCGAATGTTGTCGACTCCATTGGCCGAGGGGTCCTGGTCAGACTCGACATCGATTACGAAGCGACCGCTTTCCATGCCCAGTTGTTGCATGACCTGGGTAATCTGTTCCGACAGTATTGTCGCGGTTTGTTGACGCTTGACGGAGAGCTCACCGGCGCTGAACAGATAATCCGCGCGCGCCTTACCGAGTTCTTCCTCGATCCTTGCCACGTCGAAGCTATCACCTTGCAGGGTCGCGAGTTCCTGTTCCATCTCGAGCGTTAGCGAGGCTAGCTGCGATACCTCGACGTGGTGCTTGCGCGCCAGGCTCTGTGCGCTGGCAATACGCTCGTTGGCGTTTGCCAGGCGTTCGCCATCGAGTTCGATTCCGTCCCGATAGGCGCGCAGTTCCGCGGTTGCTTCCTGGACCTGGATCAGGGCCGCGCTGATCATTTCATGGCTGCCGGCCAGCGATTTGTCGGTTTGCAGCAAACCGTCGAGTTCGTGTACGCATGAACTGAGCGCCGACTGTATGTTCCGATCCTCGTCTTCGTATAAAAGCGCCAGTATCTCGGCCGTTTTCTCGCTCAGCGTGCCCGCGTTGGAAAGGCGGCGATACTCATCCATCAGGGTGTCGAACTCGCCTTCGCCGAGGTTCAGCTGTTGCAACTCGGCGCAGTACAGCTCGAGCAGATCGATACGCTGCTCGCGTTCCTGGGCCCCGGAACGCGCCTGACCAAGGCGTTGTTGCAGCAGGCGGTAATGTTGGTACTTGCGGCGCACTTCGTCGAGTAGCCCGCGCTCGCCCAGAAACGAGTCCAGCAGCTGCCGCTGAACGCGGGGCTTTTGCAATGACTGGTGTTCATGCTGCCCGTGGATATCGACGAGCATATCGCAGAGGTTGCGCAACTGTGTCAATGTTGCGCTACAGCCGTTGATAAAGGCCTTGCTGCGTCCGTTGGCATAAAGCACCCGCCGGATGACGCATTCGCCGTCGGCGCTCATTTCGTTTTCCGCAAGCCAGCCGGAGGCCGCCTCGAGCTCGTCGACGCGGAAGCAAACCGATATTTCGGCTCGCTCGCAGCCGCTGCGAATACTGTCGCTTTCGGCGCGATCGCCGGCAGCCAGCTTTATCGCATCCAGCAGGATCGATTTTCCGGCGCCGGTTTCACCGGTCAATGCGCTCATTCCCGGTTCGATCTCGAGCTGCAGTGAATCGATAATGGCGAAGTTTTTTATCTGGATCGAATCGAGCACTAGTAGTGGGTGCTCCAGAACAGTTTCTCGCGCAGGACCTCGAAATAGTCGTAGTCCTCGGGGTGCAGCAGCGTCAAGGGTTCGCTGTAGCGCGTTATCAGTATCCGGTTTTCCTTGTTGACAATCTTGGTCGAATGCCCGTCGTAGCTCACCTTTGCCAGCAGCGAGTCC
>JAOTUD010000267.1 GCA_029864065.1 Gammaproteobacteria bacterium
CCGAGCTGTTGGCGCGCTGCCGGCCCTGGCCGCCTCGATACTTACCGCGACGCCCGCGGTTACCGCCCTGGGTTTGACGGTTGTCTTCTTTGGGTGGCGCCTTGGCTTCCTCGACGACGGGCTTGTCGCCGCCGCCGGTCAGTAGAGCAAAAATTTTCGCAAACAGTCCCGGTTCGGCCGCGGCCGGCTCGACGACCTGAGCAGTCGGTCTCGGAGCGGGTGGCGTTACGCGCTGTACCGCGGCCTGTTCCGGTACGACCACATTGCTGCTGGCCCTGTCCACCAGGTCAACAGGCTCTTCTTCGGTCGTCATTTCATAGGACTTCTTGTAATTCGATTCGTGACGATGGGTATCGTTATCCTTGACCCGTTCGATGACATAATGCGGGGTTTCCAGTTTCGGATCGGGAATGACGACGATATGCACCTTGCGCCGCTGTTCGAGAGCGTCGATTTTTTCACGCTTCTCGTTTAGCAAATAGGTGGCGCATTCGACCGGGATCTTCGCCAGGATCTTGCCGGTGTTGTCCTTGAGAGATTCTTCCTCGAGCAGGCGCAGAACCGCAAGCGAAAGCGACTCGACATCACGTATCGTGCCCTGGCCGCTGCAGCGCGGACAAACGATCTGACTCGATTCTTCGAGCGACGGGCGCAGGCGCTGGCGTGACATTTCGAGCAGGCCAAAACGCGAAATACGGCCGATCTGGACCCGCGCTCTGTCATCGTATACCGCGTTACGTAAACGGGTTTCGACTTCACGCTGATTCTTGCTCTGCATCATGTCGATAAAGTCGATGACGATCAGACCGCCGAGATCGCGTATCCTCAGCTGGCGCGCAATTTCATCGGCAGCTTCGAGGTTGGTCGCTTTAGCGGTATCCTCGATGTCGCTGCCGCGTGTGGAACGGGCCGAGTTGACGTCGATGGAAGTCAGTGCCTCGGTATGGTCGATCACGATGGCACCGCCGGAGGGGAGGGTGACCTCGCGCGCGAAAGCAGACTCGATCTGGTTCTCGATCTGAAAGCGATTGAATAACGGCATCTTGTCGTCGAAGTGCTTCAACTTGTTCAGCGAGCCAGGCATTACCATGGACATGAAGTCATGAGCCTGTTGATAAGCCGTTTCCGAATCGATCAGGATTTCGCCGATATCGGAGCGGTAATGATCACGCAGGGCCCGAATCACGATGTCGGACTCCTGGTAAATCAGGAACGGCGCCTTCTTTTCGCTGGCCGCCCTTTCGATCGCCGACCAGACCTGGGTCAGGTAATCGAGGTCCCATTGCATTTCCTCGGCCGAGCGGCCGACGCCGGCGGTACGAACGATTACGCCCATGCCTTCGGGCATATTGAGCTGCGACAACACCTGCTTGAGTTCATCCCGGTCGTCGCCTTCGATGCGTCTCGAAACGCCGCCGGCACGGGGATTTTGAGGCATCGCCACCAGGAATCTCCCGGCCAGGCTGATGAAACTGGTCAGCGCGGCGCCCTTGTTTCCACGCTCTTCCTTCTCGACCTGGACGATGATTTCCTGGTCGACCTTGAGGGCATCCTTGAGAATGGGTTTACCGTTGTTGTCGCGCGGCGCGTCGCCGAAATACTGCTTGGCAATTTCCTTGAACGGCAGAAAACCATGTCGCTCTGCGCCGTAGTTGACGAAAGCAGCCTCGAGGCTGGGTTCGACGCGGGTAATCTTGCCCTTATATATATTGGACTTTTTCTGTTCTCGAGAGGGTACTTCGATATCGAGGTCGTAAAGTTTCTGGCCATCGACCATGGCCACCCTCAGCTCTTCCGCCTGAGTGGCATTGATTAGAATTCTTTTCATTTAAATACTTGCCTTGCTTGATGGGCCAGGCACTGCGAGGTCGCGCTTTTATCGGCAGATATTCCGTATTTTCTTGCCCGGATACTGGTGCCGGGCAACCGGCTTGCGATAAGCCGCTTATCGTCAGGAAGTTATTGATAAAAACGAAACTGTGTATGAGGCAGTACATTGGCCTGTGGGTATCGTTATGTCCTGTGCTCGGTCGTTTGTATGGCGCCCGGCACCGGCTGATTCGTGTGGAAAACAAACGCCGCAGCGGTTAGTTTCCCGCGAAAAAACTGTTTTGGTAGTATTTTGCCAGGATTTTAGGCAGTACAATGCTACCGCAACAATATATCACAGTTTGTAACAACTGCCATCCGTTGAATTCAAATAAACCACAAAAAACCACGGTCTGCGTGGTCGAGATATCGTCCGCTCAGCTGAACCAGCGGCTCGATAATTTCCTGATCCGGCAGTTGGGCGACATGCCGCGCACCAGGATTTACCGGATCATCAGAAAGGGCGAGGTCAGGGTCAACAAAAAGCGCTGCCGACCGGACTACAAATTGCAGATCGGGGACCTGGTGCGGATTCCGCCGGTACGACTCGAACCCGAACGGTCTGTTAAATCCGGACCGCCCGGGCGCTTGCTGAAAAAACTCGAGCAGGAGGTGCTGTTCGAAAACGAGCATATCCTGATTATCGATAAACCGGCCGGGCTGGCGGTGCATTCGGGCTCCGGCGTCGACTATGGCGTTATCGATGCGGCTCGCCTGCTGCGCCCGCAGTGCGAAATCGAGCTGGTGCACCGGCTCGATCGCGACACCAGCGGTTGCCTGATGCTGGCGAAACACCGCCAGTCGCTGTTGGCCATGCAGGCGCTGTTGCAGGATAATTTGCTGGTCAAGAATTACCGCGCAATGGTGCAGGGAAACTGGCCGGCAGACCTGGTCGAAATTACGCATCCACTGCAGAAATTTCATCTTGCCAACGGTGAAAGGCGGGTTCGCGTGGATGCCGGTGGCAAGCCCGCTTGCAGCCTTATCAGGCTGCTGCAGAGCGGCAACCTGTTCAGCGTCATACAGGTTGAACTTGTTACCGGTCGGACCCATCAAATACGCGTCCACTGCCAGGCCGAGGGGCATGCCATAGCGGGCGACGACAAGTATGGCGACCCGGAATTCAACCGCGCCATGCGCCAGCGCGGCATCCGCCGCCTGATGTTGCACGCGTCGAGCCTCGAGCTGCCGCGGAGCAGCTATACTCCGGAGCTGGTTATCAATGCCCCGCTGCCGGCCGAATTCGAAGGCCTGCCGGAAAGCCAGGGCCCGGCCCAGATCGCATAACAGTCAAACAGGAATCAAATATGGCGGATACAGAAACAGAATCCAACCAGCCGCGCAAAGCCGGCGGCGGAAAAAACCAGCAGGTCATCGATCGGCTGGTTTTCGCGGCGCTCAAAGAGCAAACGCGGGCGCGCCGCTGGCGCGTATTTTACATGCTCTTTTTTATCGGTTACCTGAGCGTTGTTACCTTCGTACTGCTGACGGCTGAAGATAGCGATACCCCTGGCGCCATAAAAAAGGCTGACGGGGAAAAGCATACTGCCCTGGTGAAGCTATCCGGCGTCATTGCGAGCGGCGAGTCCGGGGGCGCGGATAACATCATGGCCGGGCTGAAGGCAGCGTTCAAACATGCCGACACCGCGGGGATTGTACTGGAAATCAATTCACCCGGTGGCTCCCCGGTGCAGTCGGCGTATATATTTGACGAGATCATGCGCCTCAAACAAGAGCACGCGGGCATCCCGGTCTACGCGGTGGTTGGCGATATGGCGGCTTCTGGCGGGTACTTCGTCGCCGCCGCGGCCGACCGGATCTACGTCAATAAATCCAGCCTCGTGGGTTCGATCGGGGTTCGGCTCGACGGCTTTGGTTTCGTCGAAACGATGAAAAAGCTCGGCATCGAGCGGCGCCTGCTGACCGCCGGTGAAAACAAGGGCATGTTCGATCCGTTTCTCCCTGAAAAATCCAGGGAGATAGAGCACCTGCAGGCCATGCTGGACGAAGTGCACGGGCACTTCATCGCCGCGGTAAAGCAGGGCAGGGGCGATCGACTGACCCAGGATCAGGACATTTTCAGTGGCCTGATCTGGAGTGGCGAGCAGGCGCTGAAGCTGGGACTTGTCGATGACTACGGCACAACGCGGAGCGTGGCGCGCGAACTCGACGCCGAGGAAGTCGTCGATTTCACGCCCAAGGCCGACATTCTGAGGAGAATCGCGGAGTTCATTGGCAGCAGCGCCGGACGAAGTATCAGCGAATCGTTGCTCGGAAATTATTCGTTGAACTAGCGGCGCAAGCGGGACCTGCCCGACTACAGGACCTCGATACCGGCGTCTTCCAGCATCGTCGTCAGCCTTATCAGCGGCAGACCGATGAGCGCGTTCGGGTCGTCGCCACGCATCTTGCTGAACAGGCAAATGCCGTAGCCCTCGGCCTTAAAGCTGCCGGCGCACTGGTAGGGTTGCTCGACGCGGAGATAATGTTCGAGTTGCGCGTCTTCGAGATTTCGGAATTCGACCTCGTAGGGTACATCCTCGACGGCGCAGAAATCTGTCGCCAGGTGAACTACGCAAACCGCGGTATGGAACACGACGGTCCTGCCCTGCGCCTCGCGCAACTGTCGCAGCGCATTTTCGTGAGACCCCGGTTTGCCGAGAATGCGGTCGTCAAGCAGGGCGCACTGATCGGAACCGATAACCACGGCGCCGGGGTGTGAACTCGCTACGCCGCGGGCTTTTGCTTCTGCCAGGCGACAGACGTAGGCCTGCGCCGATTCGCCGTTTACGGTCGATTCGTCGACATTCGGAGGCTGACAGTCGTACTCGAGCTGCAGCCGATCCAGCAGCTGTTTGCGATACGGGGAGCTGCTCGCCAGGATTATCTTGCTTTGCACAGAATTGAACTTCCATAAACTTGGGGTGATCCGGGGCCATAACGGGCCCCGGCTATGACGCCGCAGCGCAGTATATTACAAGCCTCGCCAGATTTCATAACCCCACGATTTATCCCCCGAATTGAATAGACAATCTTATCCACAAGCATGTAAAATCGCCGCCTTATGCGGGATAAGTTGCGCAGGCGGTACCAGGTTCAAAAGGAAGTGACCCGAAACGGCTATTTCGAAGGCGAGTTTGCGCAGTCGGAACTGCATCGTTTGCAACAACTTCTACACCTCGAAGATTGCGCGCCGAACGGCCGCAGCGTCGCCGTCAGTTTTGAA
>JAOTUD010000268.1 GCA_029864065.1 Gammaproteobacteria bacterium
TGACTGGGGCGGTCTCCTCCGAAAGAGTAGCAGAGGAGCGCGAAGGTACCCTCGGCACGTTTGGAAATCGTGCTCTGAGTGCAATGGCATAAGGGTGCTTGACTGCGAGACAGACACGTCGAGCAGGTTGCGATTCGGGGCTACAACCAGATCCCTCGGCAATCCCGGACATTTCTCGCGATTGATGATGCGGGATACGAAAGGATCCGGTCGCTACCGATGGTCGCATCATCCATCTCCAATATTTAGATTTTATTCCACCATTTTGGCAGCGAGCGCCCGTCAGCACCTGAATCGTTTTTGGGATCGGGCCAGTTTTCCAGCGCCTTGCGCAGGTTCGCCTCGGTCAAGGTGGTCATTACTGGCTCGACGCCGAGTTTGTGCAGCAGTTCGATCGGGGCTTCCATTTCCTGCAGGCGGCCCAAGCCGTGCGCCTGGGTGCCCTTGACCAGCCGCGCCAACGTCGCTTCATCTGCACGGCCGATTTCATCGGCCATGTTGCGTCACGGCCAATCGGCACATCCGGCTGTCTCCGCTGCCTGCATGGCCTCGATAACAGTGCTGGCCAAACCTTTCATCATGACACTGTGCATCAGTTTGTACGTGGCGGCATCACCGGAATGAGCACTGACTTTTATGACCGGCATTCCGAAAGTACTGAAAATCGCTACAAAAGATGCCGCACCGCTGCCTGACACCGGCGACGGGGCCCGAATTCCGTTACCCGTTACTATGCCCATACTTGCATCGTCGGCAAAGGCAATCTCTGGCGTTGCGCAACCTGCTGCGAGGGCTTTTTTCAGTCCCGCCGACGAGGTTGTAAAATCGGCGTATTGCGATCCCGTGGAATCTGTTCGAAGACTCGCTCCAAAGCCCCGGTAGCGTCGGCCGCCGCAGTTAGGGCAATGACGATATTCGCGTTTTCTACCGCAGTTACCGGATCGTCGCATCGGTCGCCACTGGCCTGGGATCATAAGCAGGTACATTCATTCCGTCGTCAGCGAGATCCGCAATGAATAAACCGCCAGCCTCGCCGAGGCCGAATACGCAGATTTCATGATTTGGTTTATGCATTACATTACCCATGGGTCCGGCTCACTGGGTATACTGCCAGGTAATTTGTTCAACAGGTATTGCGGAGCAGTTTTCATGAAAATAGCCATTCTCGGCGCCGGCGCGATGGGATCCTGGTTTGGCGGCAGACTCGCGCTTGCGGGCCACGAAGTAAACCTGCTTACCACCAATCGGGCGCACCGCGATGCCATCAACAGCAACGGTTTAATTCTGAAAAGCGCACGGCGTGAAGAGTGCGTCGACCTACCGGCACTCGATCCCGGAGAGTTTAGTGGACCTGCCGAGGTGATCATATTGTTTACCAAATCGTTCCAGTCGGATGGCGCATTGAGGTCGATTGCTACGGCGCTCGATGACAATACCCATATCCTGACATTACAGAACGGTCTCGGCAACGCTGAGATCGTTAGCCGTTACGCCCCGCTGGAACGAGTCATGATCGGCGTCACGATGATGCCGGTTGACAAGGTGGGACCGGGAATCGTCGAATCCACCGGCGAGGGCGGTAGCCACTTCAATGCCGCACTCGATATCGATCTGCCGATCGTGGCGCAACTTGAAGCTGCCTTCAAGGCGGCCGGCCTTGACGTCCAGATCGATCCTGATATACATCGGCGCATCTGGAGCAAGGTCGCATTCAATGCCGGCATGAACGCGGTTTGTGCCCTTGCACATGGAACACCGGGCACCATCGCTGACTCCCCGGGCGCACAGGCGCTAGTCAATAAAATCGCAAGTGAAGTTGCCGCTGTTGCCGGTGCCGAAGGCATCACCCTCGACCTGAACGAGATTCGCGACACGATTGACTACGCCTGTAAAAATCATCGCGATCACAAGCCGTCGATGCACCAGGATTTGCTACACGCGCGACGCACTGAAGTGGATGCGTTGAATGCTGCGATCGTCGCCGCAGGCGAACGCCTGGACGTGCCAACACCACTGAACTCGATACTCGCCACGCTGGTGCGTGTGGCCGAATTGTCACACCAGCGCTACTACAGCACATAATCCAGATTCGGATTCAAGCGTCGCGGTCACGCTCCGAGTCGATTGATTCCATTAACGCATTGGTATAGCGGCACCCTGACACCGTGTTTTCATTGATGAGTTCATCGAGCTCGGAGAGCGTTACCTGGTCGAGTTCGATATCGCCTGCGCCGGCATTTTCGACCGCATACTCGGGATGTTTGGTACCTGGAATAGGGACTATGGTCCTGGCGCCGGCAGTATTTATTTGCCCCAGCAGCCAGGCCAGGGCTAACTGTGCCATGCTGCAGCCTGCCCTGTCAGCGATAGCGGCATAGGGTTTTAACAATTTCTGATTTTGCACAAAGTTTTCGGGCTCAAAGCGCGGTCGCGCATTGGTGCAGCGAATATCGTCGGGCGGCAATTGAGTGACGTCTTTCGCCGCACCCGCCAGGAATGCACGCGCCAGCGGCGAGAAGGCAACAAAGGTCACCCCCAGCTCTTCACAGGTTTGCAGCATCCGGGCCTCGGGCGTGCGCGACCACAAGGAATATTCGGATTGTACGGCGGCGATCGGATGTATGGCATGGGCCCGGCGCAGGGTCTCGCTGGACACCTCGGACAGGCCGATGGCCCGGACCTTGCCACTCGCGACCAGTGCGGCCAGGCCGGCGACGCTTTCCTCGACAGGGATATTCTTATCGAGCCGATGCAGGTAATAGAGATCTATGACATCGGTTTGCAGACGCTTCAGGCTTTCCTCGCAACCCTTTTGCAGGGCTCTCGCGCTACCATCGATGATTGGCTTGCCGTCATTGCTCTTGACGAAACCACCTTTCGACGCGAGCACATACTCATCGCGCCGATGGGCGAGCGTATTCCCGATCAGGATTTCGTTGTGACCATTGCCATACATCGCCGCGGTATCCAGCATACGGTAGCCGGCATCGATCGCGACGTTGAGCATCTGCGCCGAAATCTTGTCGTCCGCGGGGCCGTATCCCATCGACATGCTCATGCATCCGAGGCCGATGGAGGAGACTTCGAGCGAGCCTATATTTCTGGAATGCAAATAATTTCCCCCGTCATTCCCGCGCAAGCGGGTATCGTTTAGCATCGCGAGAATCCCGCTTGCGAGCGAATGACAAATTCATCACTTCATAACCCTTTCGAGCTGGTCGAGAATCTGCATCGTTGACAGCGCCTGTTGCACGCTCGCATTGGGCTCGCGACCTTCGCGGATTGCGGCAAAAAATTCACGATCCTGCAGCTCGATGCCGTTCATCGACACGTCGACCTGGCTGACGTCGATCTGTTCTTCCTTGCCATTGAACAGATCGTCGTAACGTGCGACGTAAGTGCCGTTGTCGCAGATATAGCGGAAGAAAGTGCCGAACGGGCCATCGTTGTTGAACGACAATGACAAGGTGCATATCGCGCCGAATTCACTTTTCAAACCGATACTCATATCCATGGCGATTCCGAGTTCTGGGTGCATGGGTCCCTGCATTGCCTGCACATCGACGATTTGCTCGCCGGTCTGGTAGGCGAACAGGTCGACCGTATGGCAGGCGTGATGCCACAACAAGTGATCGGTCCACGAGCGCGGCTGCCCCAGGGCATTCAGATTCTGGCGTCGGAAAAAATAAGTCTGCACGTCCATTTGCTGGATACGGAGTTCACCGGCCTTGATTTTATTGTGGATCCACTGGTGGCTCGGATTGAAGCGCCGTGTATGCCCGGCCATCGCCACCAGACCGGTTTCCTGCTGGGCGTCGCAAATCGCCTGAGCGTCCTCGAGCGTATCCGACATCGGGATTTCAATCATGACGTGCTTACCGGCGCGCATCGCCGCAATACCCTGCGTGGCGTGAATCGGCGTCGGCGAGGTGATAATCGCCGCCTCCACACCTGGCTGAGCCAGGCCCACGTCGAGATCCAGCGTCCAGAACGGAATATCGTATTTCTCCGCGGTTTTGCGGGTGCTGTCTTCGCTACCGCCAACCAGGCTGACGACTTCGACAGCGTCGATATTCTGCAGTGCGTCGAGGTGTTTGTGACCAAATGCGCCCTGGCCAATCATGCAAATTTTCATATGTTTTACCCTTTAATCCTGTCAAACATTTACGCCTATCCGGTGGAAAGGCGGCATTAATCCTGGTTTTCTTCCAGTATGATCAAACCAGTCGCCGTGTTCGAAGCGGGCACGTGATAGTGCCGATAGATTTCCCTGACATCGTCCCCAAGGGCTCCCCGGGCGACCAGCCACATGACCATCTCGATTCCTTCAGCCCCTGTTTCCCGCACATATTCGATGTGGGGAATCTTACGCAGCCTGTCTACATCCCGGCTCAGATCGTCGAGAAAACGCTGATCCCATTTTGGGTTCGTCAATCCTGCCCGCTCGCCGTGAAGCTGGTGCGACATGCCGCCGGTGCCGAAAATTGCAACCCTGATATCTTCTTCGAAGGCATCCACCGCACGCCGCAGCGCGCGCCCCAGGTTGAAGCAGCGATTGCCGGTGGGTACCGGATACTGGACCACGTTGACCGCCAGCGGCACCACCTTGAACGGCCAGTGTTCAGGCTGTCCACAGGTGATTGATAAGGGCACGGTCAAGCCATGATCGACATCCATCCGATTGACCACGGTGATATCGAACTCGTCCAGGATCAGGGATTCGGCGATATGCCAGCCAAGTTCGCCGTGCCCTTCGATCACCGGAACCTGACGCGGCCCCCAGCCTTCGTCGGCAGGCCGGTATTCATCGGCGGTTCCTATGGCAAAAGTCGGAATCACATCCAGGTCAAACACGGTGGCATGGTCGTTATACACCAGTATCACGACATCGGGCTGTTGCGCCTCGATCCAGTCGCGTGCCGGGCCGTAGCCGTCAAATAACGGTTTCCAGTAGTGTTCCTCGGTCTGACCTTTATCGATGGCAACTCCGATAGCAGGAACATGCGAGGTGCATAGCGCACCAATCATTTTAGCCATCGTCACCTCCCGCTTTTTCCCACTCGGATTTGCTGCGGTTAC
This sequence comes from Gammaproteobacteria bacterium, assembly GCA_029864065.1. Classification (GTDB taxonomy): domain Bacteria; phylum Pseudomonadota; class Gammaproteobacteria. Next base: position 5,080 of record JAOTUD010000268.1, read on the forward strand.
CT
>JAOTUD010000004.1 GCA_029864065.1 Gammaproteobacteria bacterium
CTCGTAAACCGCTGCCTCGATTTTGGGCAACGGAAACGGACCGAGGCCCCTGGCCGCTGCGGTAAGCGGCGCTACCGGAGAAAGTAATTCCTCGACCCAGACGGTGCCGCGGATCTTGCCGGAATCGTCCTCGACCGGTTGTCGTTTGCCGGTAAGGTGCTCAAACATGACCACTCGCCCAGAGCGCCTGATCGCCTCGGCGAATAATTGCTCGTCCGTGTCAGACCTTGGCTTGTGAAAATCTATATCGAATACGATTGTCGAGGTGCCCAGCGCAACCAGGCCATCAACCAGCCTGCCGTGAATCGAGCGCGACCATTCCCGCGGCAGGTCCGGAATACCGAGGCGGCTACCTGTCATACTATCGATGGCGATGATCGCGGTTCCTGGCGGCGGGTCGATGGCACCGCGCACATTGAACAGCCAGTCGAGACCGACACTGCGCTCGAACAGGCTGCCCCAGGGAGACAGACCCAGCAGACTACCTGCAACGCCTATCGCCCAGCCGAGCACGAAGCCCTTAAGCAGGCGCCGCATGGATTTCGAAAACTCGAGGGGTGAATTTCTTTGTCGATTTCACGGCAGATGAATCTACCCTATCTCTGGAAGTAAATCATCCCGACATCGAAACTATCGGCTTACATCATTCTGGCAATGCGCCAGCCCGTCGCGGCAACGGTAGGCAGCGATTTTGATAGACGTTGTATTAAGCAGGTGATGGGCGTAGGATTGATAGTCAAAATAATGACTAATCCAGGTCTAACGCAAATAAATAATGGATTGGTCTAAAAACGAGGAGTTGGGCGTCGTCATGATCAAGCCTCCATCATTCGATGGCTATTTTGGCTCGTTACCGTATTTTGCCTGGCCCGGAATGGGGCCATATTTGGTACCGTTGGTAATGCTCTTTGCCTTGACCTTGAGCGGCCAGGCCAGGGCCGCATGCGCACCAGCCGTCGGTCAGTTCGTCGATATACACGGTCGGGTCGAAGCCCAGGTCGAGGACGACGGGTCATGGATTACCGCGTCGCTCGAAACCTCGTTGTGCGAGGGCAGTTCGATCCGGGTTGGCGAGCAAAGCCGGGCTGCCATCGCATTGATTAACGACGCCGTTCTGCGGCTCGATGAGAATACCACGATGCGCCTCGTGGACATCGGCGGGCCAGATCAGGAGGAGGAACGTTCCTTTCTCGACATTATCAAGGGCGCGATACAGTCGTTCAGCCGCAGGCCCAGGAAACTATCGATCAATTCTCCCTACCTGAACGGTTCCATCGAGGGCACCGAGTTTGTTTTCCGGGTAACCGACGAGCAATCGGAGATAACCGTTTTCGAAGGCACGGTAGTGGCCGCGAACGATCAGGGCAGCGTCACGGTTTCCGGTGGCGAGGCAGCCAGCGCCGGGCAGGGCCAGGCGCCGCAGGCGCGCACTGTGGTGCGGCCGCGCGAAGCGGCGCAATGGTCGCTGTATTACCCCCCCGTACTCGCAACCGGCGGTAGCGCGGCGGGCGTTTCATCGGCGCTGCAGCAGGCGGCGGCAGACCTGTCTGCCGGCAGGGTGGACGAGGCACGCCCGAAGCTCGATCAGGCAATCGCCGAAGCTAGCGACGCGGGGCTTGCCTACGCGCTACGCGCGGTGATCAACGTGGTGCAGAATCGGCTTGACGAGGCGCTTGCCGACGCCAACCAGGGGGTGGCATTAAACCCGGATAATGCCGCTACCTATGTTGCGCTGTCCTACGTGCGCCAGGCCGGTTTCCAGATCGTCGCGGCGCGCGATACGCTGCTTCAGGCCGTGACGCAGCAGCCCGAAGCCGCGCTCGCGTGGGCGCGGCTCGCTGAACTGCAACTGATGCTGGGCGACAAGCAGCAGGCGGCCGCAGCCGCACGACGCGCCGAAGCGCTGGCACCGAACCTTGGGCGGACGCAGATTACCCTCGGTTTTACGGCCCTCGCCGAGTTCCGCGCTGACGATGCAAAGGCCGCATTCGGCAAGGCGATCGCGCTCGATTCAGCCGATCCCCTGCCGCATCTCGGTCTCGGCCTGGCGCGGATCAGCGGCGGTGAACTCGAGCAAGGTCGGGCCGATATCGAGGTGGCGGTCGCCCTTGGCTCGAGCGATGCCTTGCTGCGGGCATACCTCGGCAAGGCCTACTTCGAGGAGAAGCGCGCGCCACTGGATAACCAGCAGTTTGAAATCGCGAAACAGCTGGATCCCAATGATCCCACGGCCTGGTTGTATAGCGGTATCGCCAAGCAGACGCAGAACCGCCCGGTCGAGGCTGCACAAGATCTGCAGCAATCGATCGCTCTGAATGACAACCGTGCCACCTACCGTGGTCGATTGCTGCTCGACAAGGATAGAGCCGCAAGGGGATCTTCGCTGGCGCGCGTCTTTAAGGACCTCGGCTTTAACCAGACCGGTATAGCAGAATCGACCAAGTCGCTTGGCGCGGATCCCGCCAATGCTTCGGCCCACCGATTTCTTTCCGACTCCTATCGTGAAACTTCACGCCGTACCGAAATTTCACGAGTCAGCGAATTGCTGCAGGCCCAGATGCTGCAGGACCTGAATATCAATCCCGTTCAACCCAGTATCAGCGCTACAAACTTGAATATCGTGACGGCGGGAGGGCCGTCCGCGGCGGGTTTTAATGAATTTACCCCGTTGTTCGAGCAGAATCGGACTCAGGTTAACGCCGGCGCGATGGTTGGAAATAACGAGACGAAGGGCGGAGAGGCGGTTATATCGACAGTATATGACCGCTTTTCAATCAGTGGCGGCGCTTTCGACTTCGAAACGGACGGTTTCCGACCCAACAACGATACCTCCCACCAAATATCGGGACTCTTTGCTCAATGGGCCGTATCGCCGACGGTAAATCTCCAGGCCGAGGTCGACCGGCGAGAGACCGGGTATGGTGATATCGCCATGCATTTTGATCCGGATGATTTTGATTCGACATTCAGGCGCACCCTAGACGTTGACAGCGAGCGGGTAGGGATGCGCATCGCACCGAGCAATAATTCGACAATTTTGGTGTCAGTCATCCGCGCAGATCGCGATGGCTTTGCTCACGAGGAGCAAGCGTTGGACTTTGGTGGCGGATTCATCCTTGATATCGCTGCCGACGGATTGCTCGACGAGGAAGTGACCCAATACGACGTGGCGTATATCTACCAGCAGTCAGGTTTCAATATCACGACCGGCATCGCCTATACCGAGAGTGATCGGCTGGATACGATCACCTTTGCGGATGTGCCAGTTTTTCTTTTTGATGATCTGGAGACAGAACAGATTGATCTTGAGGACACTCGCGTTTATGCCTACGGCAACATCACATTTTCCCCGGGCGTCGTTGCTACGGTTGGTCTCAGCTACCAGGACTTCGATCAAGTGCAGGCGTATAACTATACAGACCAGACAGGTTTCCTGCCGCCGTCTTCCGCCGAATTTGACCTGGACTTCGACGAGGTTAATCCCAAGCTCGGTATCCGCGCCGAAGTCATGGATAACCTCGAGCTGCGGGCGTCTTATTTCGAGGTCGTCAAGCCGGCCTTGTCGAGTAACCGCACGCTGGAACCGACTCAGGTGGCTGGTTTCAACCAGTTCTTCGATGACCCCAACGGGACCAGGTCGAAGAGTTACGGTCTGGCTCTGGACGGGAAAACGTCCCCGACCCTCCGCTACGGCGTCGAGTTTACCCGCCGGGAGATCGAAGGTCTGGTCAGCCCGCTCGGTGCCGAACCGTTTTTCGAGGACAGGAAAGAGTGGCTGCACCGCGCCTATGCCTACTGGACCCCCGCCGACAGCCTGGCGGTGGATTTCAGCCTGGAATACGACCGCTCCGAAAACCAGGACGAGTCGGCGGTTTCAGACGTCAGGCCGACCAAGGTCGACACCTACAGTTTTCCCGTTTCGATACGATATTTTCACGCCGGAGGCGCTTTCGTCGGAGTCACGACTACATATGTCGACCAGGAGGTCGAGGCCGAGAGCGATTATAAGTACCAGACTGGCAGCAGTAATTTCACGCTCGTCGACCTCGTGGTCGGATACCGCTTGCCGCAACGAAAAGGCATCATGAGTCTCAGTTTCCAGAACCTGTTCGACGAGGAATTCGAATATCTCGACGATAGTTATCGGTCCTTTCAGGACGAACCGAACGCCGGCCCCTATATTCCAGATAGCAGCGTGATGGCACGGCTGACGTTAAACTTTTAATGTGAGGGCAGGAGCTAAACTGTCGATGCATGCAACATGAATGAGGATACTCATTTAACCGAAGGGAGTAACAATTATTATGAAGATATTAAAAAAATGTTTAAGCCTGATAGGCCTGGCCGCAATGCTGGGATTTTCGAATGGCGCATACGCGGCGTGTACATTCGACCCATCCGTCGATCCAGCCCCGGAAGGTGCAGATAGCCTCAGCGGGCAAGGTAATTTCACCTGTGCTGACTTTATTGGCGCCACGGGCCAGGCGATGACCGAGTTAACCAGCGTTACCTTTGTGAACGTAGTTGACCCAGTTGACGGTAGCATAACCGGCACCTGGACTTTCCCGGATGGTATGGAAAAAGATATTGATCCCGTCACTCAACTGGTCCGTAATACACCGGACAAAATCGTCCTGCGTCCCTCAGGGCAGGGTGCCCGCTGTGCTTTTACCTACAATCGCAATAATGCAGAGTCAGGCACGGGTCTGGGAATCGATGGCACCATTGACGTCAATGACTCGGTTGCTTGTACCGATGGGGTGGTAAATAATGAAGAAATCGTTCTTCCCGAACCTGATATTGTATTAACTGGTGATAGTTGCGTAGTTACACTTTTGGAGGGTGGTAACAACATTACATCGAACTTCGATGTCGTTACGGCAACAAACATTGAAGGAGACAAAAACGCTATTTGTAGTGCAGATCCTAATATAGGACAGTTCGAGTGTGTGCGGGGATGCCCCAAGTTCATCGATATTGACCAATTACAGGCCGATGGGTTTTGCGCACCTGTTAATGGCCTGATTCCACTGACCGATGATAATATCGGCAATCCACCGGAAAATCCGCTCAATCGTTGCACACCCTGCCTGACGGCCGTACAGGCAGAAGCAGATCCGGATTTTCCGGGCCTCGATACAGGTAAAGATGAGAATGGTGTGGATCTGAAGTTTTGCTGGGAGTACGTAAATAGAGTTGACGTGCCTGATTCTCCAATTCCCCCTGATTTCTATAAGCCCCATAAACAAGTTCGGGACCAGACAACGCAGACCGTTTTATATAACGAGTGTTACACGACTACCACAACGATCAACTTCTTCGGCAGGGAGATTACCAAGACGGTTACCACCTGTGACTAGAGGCCGGTATCGAGGACGCGATATTACCGATCGTACAACCTGATTAAATTTCTGTTTATTAATCCTTATTACAGGGCCCCGCTTGGGGCCCTTTCTTTTACCTGGCCTTACGAAACTGGAATAAGAGAGAGGTCGGTGACAAATGCCCGGGCAACCCCGGTTACCAGGATTTTACCAAACACAGCCGCTCAGCCGGTATTGCGCAGGCCCGCGGCGATCGCGTTGATCGAGCTGAGCAGCGCCGACTGCCACTGCAGCCGATCTTCCTCCGGCTGACTTTCGTCGCGATATTTTTTCAGCAACTCGATCTGCAGGTAGGCCAGCGGATCGAGGTAGGGATCGCGCCGCGACAGCGACAGCGTCAGCACCGGGTCGTTCTCCAGCAGCCTCCTGACGCCCGCGATCTGCAGCACGGCGTCGATGCTGCGTTCGTTCTCGCGGCGAATCATGGCGTAAATCGACTCGGCGAGCGCAGCATCGCGGCACAGCTGGCTGTACTCGAGCGCGATGCGCATATCCGATTTGAACAGCGACATCTGCAGGTTGCTGATCATCGCCGCGAAGAACGGCCATTGCCGATTCATTTCGCGTAACATTTCCAGCCGTTCGGGCCGTGACGCGGTCCAGCTCTCGATTGACGCGCCGACGCCGTACCATGCCGGCATCATCGTACGCGACAGGCTCCAGCCGAATACCCACGGAATGGCGCGTACCGACGCCTTGGACTGGTCGCCGCGGCGCCGGTGCGAGGGTCGCGAACCGATATTCATCAGGCCCAGTTCATTGACCGGGGTTGTCTCGTAAAAGTATTCGAAGAATCCGTCGGTATCGTCGGTAAGCCGGCGATAGCTTTGCTCGGACAGGGCCGCCATTTCCTGCATCGCCGGGTGGTATCCCTGGTAGTCCGGCGCGTCCTGGCGCAACGAACCGAGGCTCGCTTTCATCAGCCCGGTAATGCCCATCGCGAGTTCGTAGTTGGCGGTTTCCGCGTTGCCGTACTTGTGCGACAGGACCTCGCCCTGCTCGGTGAACTTGATCTGCCCGAGTACGGTGAGCGGCGGTTGCGCCAGGATCGCCTCGTGGGTCGGGCCGCCGCCGCGGGTGATGGTGCCGCCGCGCCCGTGAAAGATGCGGCATTTCAAAGCGTGGCGGGCGGTTATCCTGACCACCTTTTGCTGCGCCTGGTACAGTCCCCAGGCGGCGGACATGATGCCGCCGTCCTTGCACGAATCCGAGTACCCGAGCATGACTTCCTGGCGCCCCCCGGTGAGTTGCAGCAGCTGCCGGTAAACCTCGTTCTGCAACAGGCTGTCGAGCACGACATCGATATGGTCGAGGTCGTCGATGGTTTCGAACAGCGGTGTGATTTCGAGTTCGCAGAAAAAATCGCCGTCCCGCCTGCCGGCCAGCCCGGCGCTAAATGCGAGATACATGACTTCCATGACATGACTGGCGCTATGCGTCATCGATATCACGTAACTGCCGATGCAGCGCGGGTCGATCAGGTCGCGCATGGCGCGGATGGTGTCGAATACTTCCAGCGTCTGGCGATCTTCTGCCTCGAGTCGATCGCGGTCGAATCCGGGCACCCGGTGTTCGTCGATATGCCGCGCCAGCAGCTCGAGGCGCTGCGCCTCGTCGAGCGACTCGTAGTCCAGTCCGGCGTCGAGGCCCAGGATCTCGCCGACGACGCGGGTGTGGCGCGACGACTCCTGGCGCAGGTCCAGCGCAACCAGGTGGAAGCCGAAGGTTTCGGCGATCCGGATCGTGTCCTTGAGATCGCCGTTGGCCGCGGCATAGTCGCCGTGGCTGATCAGCGAATCGCGAATCGAGTAGAGATCCTCGAGAAAATCCCGGGCGCTGCGGTAGGCGTGATCGGCGTCCGGGGTCTCGGCGTTACGCATGCGGTTGCGAATCACCGCGAGGTTTTTCTTCAGGCGGTGATGCATGTGGTAAAGCTTGCGTCGGTAGACCTCGTCCTCGAACTGGTCGCGGCGCTGGTCGAAGGACTTGATACCCATCGCCTCGTCGCGCTCGAGCCGCCGCAGGAAGGCATCGCTCGGCGTGAACCAGCGGGTCGACATGGTCAGCACCTGGGTCAGGCGATAGACCAGCCGCAGGTGCTCGCCGAGGATTTCCTCGGCCTGCATCAGCAGGGCCGTACGCGTGACGTCCGCGGTGACGTAGGGGTTGCCGTCGCGATCGCCGCCGATCCACGAGCCGAATTCGATGAAGCTCGGCACGGTGACGACGGGGTTACCGAACTCATCCTCGCCATAGTTCCTGATCACCGCGCGCTCGAGGTGGCGGTAATCGATCTTAACCGCATCGAACAAGCTGCGCTGGAAATAATGCAGGCCCATCTTGATCTCGTCGACGACACTCGGCTTGCTGCCGCGAACCTCGTTGGTCAACCACAGGGTTTCGATCTGCAGCTGCAGCGCGTCGACCAGGTCTTCGCGGTCGAAACGGCTCAGCCGCGGATCGGTGAGCTGGTCGATCAGCTGGAAAACCTCGCGCTGGTGGTGCATGACGGTGCGGCGGCGGGACTCGGTCGGGTGCGCGGTAAAGACCGGCTTGTATAGCAGGCCGTCGAACAGGGTCTGCAGCTCGTCCCGATCTATGCCCTGGTCCCTGAATTCCTCGATGGTGTGATTGAACGAACCGACCCAGCCGGCGTGACCGTGTTTTTGCACCGAAACGCGGCGCAGGCGATGCAGGAAGTCTTCCTCGGCGATGTTTACCAGGTTGAAATAAATCGCGAAGGCGCGGATAACCTGGGTGATCGCGGTCGGTTCCAGTCCCGAGATCAGATTCTTCAGTTCCCTGCGCTTCGGTTCGCTGTCGCGCTTGCGCAGCTGGATGAACCCGGTGCGCAAGGCTTCCACGGCGTGAAAGACTTCTGGGCTCTCGTGCCTGAGCAGGACGTTGCCGACCAGTTTGCCCAGCAGCTTGACGCGTGCGCGTAATTCCTTGTCCGATTTCGCGTGAAAGCTGATTGTCGGGATTGTCATGATGGGTCCACGGGTTTGGCGAACCGCGATTATAACAAAGCCGCGCCCGGGCCTTGTCGTAAATCCGCATGCGGGAAATGCTACGACGCCCCGGCGATTGCGCGATCGCGCTGGCTTTGCCGCGATGCCTGCGGTATAAAACCGGGCATGTTGCTTTACTCTCCAGAGTCCGTCTACCAGCTCGACAGGGCCGCGGTAAGCCGCGACGGCTATAGCGAAATCGAATTGATGCAGCGCGCCGGGCGCTGCGTCTGGCGAGCGTTGCAGGCGCGCTGGCCGGGCGTCGAACGGATCACCGTGTTTGCCGGCTCCGGCAACAATGGCGGCGACGCCTTCGTGGTAGCGCTGAACGCGCGCGCGCAGGGCATCGGGGTGCAGCTGCTGGTGCAGGGGGACCTGGCGAAACAGAGCGCCACATCGCGGCATTTCACGACGCTGTGGCAACAGGCGGGCGGGCAAATCGAAGCCTGGCAGGGGCAGGCGCTGAGCGGGGAGGTCGTCGTCGACGGCTTGCTTGGCATCGGTCTGCAACGCGAGCTGAATCAGGAATGGCAGCAATTGATTGCTGCGCTAAACAGCCATCCGGGACCGCGGGTGGCGATCGACATACCGTCCGGCCTCAACGGGCTGACCGGCAAGCCACAGCCGGTGGCGGTCAGCGCGCAATTGACGGTTACCTTCATCGGCGCGAAGACCGGGCAATATCTCGCCGACGGGCCGGATTACTGCGGCGAGCTGGTGTTCGAAGACCTCGGCGTATCGCGTGCCGCGCGCGACGGAATTGTCGCGCAATTGCATACCATCGAATGCTGCCGCCTGCCGGCGCCGCGGCGGCGCAATACGCACAAGAATCATTACGGAAACCTGCTCATCGTCGGCGGTGACCAGGGCATGAGCGGCGCGGTCGCGCTGGCCGCGCGCGCCGCGTTACGCGCCGGCGCCGGCCTCGTCACCGCGCTGGTGCACCCCGAGTGTCGCAACAACCTGGCGGTGTTCCCGGAAGTCATGACGCTTGGCTGGGAGGCGCTCGAAAGCAGATTGCCGCAGGCCAGCGTGATCGTCGTCGGTCCGGGTCTCGGCGATAGCAAGGACGCGTTGCATTGCCTGCAGCTCATCGGGCGGGCGTCGCAGCCGATGGTGGTGGATGCGAGCGCGCTCAACGCCGACTTTCTGCAGTCGCTGAAGTCCGAGCAGGTGGTGATTACACCGCATCCCGGCGAAGCCGCCGCGTTGTTGAACAGCAGCGGCGCGCAGGTGCAGGCAGACCGGCTCGCCGCCAGCGCGGCGCTTGCCGCAACCTTCGGCGCGACCTGCGTGCTGAAAGGTTGCGGCACCCTGGTCGCGCAGGCGGGATCGCCGACGGCGATCAATACCCGCGGCAATCCGGGTATGGCCAGCGCCGGCATGGGGGACGTGCTTGCGGGCATCATTGCCGCGCTGATTGGACAGGGATTGCCGCCATTCGAGGCCGCGTGTTCGGCGGTATTGATGCATGCGCTGTGCGCCGAGGATTTCAGCGCCGACCAGGACCAGGTCGGATTGATTGCCGGGGATATCATCGAGCGCATCCCGCGGGTCGTCAGGCAGCAGCGGGATCCGCGCCAGTCATAACGTGCTGATTCGCGATGAAAAACAGATGCGAGACCTCGGCGCCAGGCTGATTGCGGCCTGCGCTCATGGCGGCGTGATCACGCTGCAAGGGGAACTCGGTGCCGGCAAAACGACGCTGGTGCGCGGGGCGCTGGAGGCCGAGGGGATTAGCGGCGGTATTCGCAGCCCTACCTACACCCTGGTCGAGTATTACCCGCTCGACCGGTTTGCCGTGGCCCATTTCGATCTTTACCGCCTGGCCGATCCCGAAGAGCTCGAATATCTCGGCTACCGCGACTACCTGAATGCGCAGACCCTGTGCCTGATCGAGTGGCCGCAGCGCGCCGCCGGGTACCTGCAGTCGACCGATCTCGAGATAGAGATCGGCTACGATCCCGCGGGCCGACGGGTTGACCTGCGGGCAAAAACCGACTGGGGCAGGGAGCTGATTTCTGCGATATCGCGACCGGATTAGCCGCTGTTCTTCAGTTTTGTTTTAAGAAGAACCAGTATCTAGTTAATAAATATAGAAAAAACCGTTGATTTTTTTCTGCGATTTAACTATAAATACCCTTCAGGTAAGGGTAAAAAGCAAGAATCGTGGACCCATTCTCCAAAGCCAGGCGCATTTTCATCAGGCGAATCTCCGGTTACGGACTTTCGCTCGCACTGCTGGCCGGAACAAAATCCGCGTTGTCGAAACCTCTGACCGCGCTGACCGGCATCCGCATTTCCGAATCGGCCGAAGACCATACCCGCGTCGTATTCGATCTCAGCGGCGAATTCGAGCACCGGTTGTTTACTCTCGCGGATCCGAATCGCGTGGTAATCGATCTGTTCGACACCCGCGAGAGCGACGCAATCGAAATCAGCCGCACGAGTACCAACCTGATGGGCGGTATCCGCTCGGCGAGCAAGGATAACGGACGCCTGCGCGTGGTGCTGGACATGCAGGGCAAAGTGCGCCCGCGCAGTTTCGCATTGAAGCCCGACGGCAAGTCGGGGCATCGGCTGGTCGTCGACCTGCATGCGACCAACATGAGCCCGACCCCGATCAAGACCAGCCAGGAAGAGCGCAACAAGCGCAAGGATGAATTCGTCATAGCCCTCGATCCGGGTCACGGCGGTCGCGACCCGGGCGCGATCGGCAAGAAGGGCACGCGCGAGAAGGATGTCACCCTGTCGGTCGCCAGGAAAATGAAAAACCTTATCAATCGCACCCCGGGTTACCGCGCGATACTGACCCGCGAAGGGGATCGTTTCATCACGCTGCGCAATCGCGTCAAGAAAGCGCGCGAGGCCGAGGCCGATATATTCGTGTCGCTGCACGCGGATTCGTTCCACAGCCCGAGCGTCAAGGGCGCGTCGGTTTACGCGCTGTCGCTGAGCGGGGCGAGTTCTGAAGCCGCCCGCTGGATTGCGCAAAAGGAAAACGCGTCGGACCTGATCGGCGGTATCAGCCTCGACGACAAGGATGACCTGATCGCGTCGGTATTGCTCGACCTGTCGCAGACCGCGACGATTCAGGACAGCCTGGAACTGGGTTCGAACGTGCTCGAGAATATCGGCAAGGTTTCGAAGCTCAATCATCCCCAGGTGCAGCAGGCCGGTTTCGCGGTTTTGAAGGCGCCGGATATGCCGTCGATACTGATCGAAACCGCTTTCCTGTCAAATCCGGGCGAGGAAAAGAAACTGCGCAATCCCAAGCACCAGCACAAGCTCGCCAAGGCGGTTTTCTCCGGAATTCGGAACCACCTGCAGAATCGCCAGGCCTAGCCTGAATACTGCGCCAGCCGGTCTCGGGATCTGGTCCAGGCGGCTGCGGTTGCAGCCTGTGAAGCCGGACGTTCGGCGCAACCGTCCCGCGTCGGCATCCGGATACCGGTTAGTCCGTTCCCCCATCCCCGATAAATTTTCTGACCGCGGCTAGATAGTCGGGAAAATCGACGATATCGTTATGCGCGGCGCCTGCGACCATCCGGTAGTCGACCGGCGCGCGGGTGAAACTTGGCTTCAGCGCCAGCGTATGCGGCAGCTTGATTTCACGATCGTATTCAGCTCTGGTGATCAGCACCGGGATGCGGATATACCCGGCTACCGCGGCTGAGTCGAAGCGGTTCTCGATCAGGTAGCGCACCGGAAACATCGAGTATATTTTCTGCGCGTCCTCGGCGATGCTGTCATAGGGCGTCAGCAAAACCAGCTTTTGCAAAGGCCGTCTCGAAGCGAGGTACACGGCAACGCCGCTGCCGACGCTGCGGCCGTAGGCGATAATCGAGTCGTGTTTTTCGATCAGCCGATCGTAGATCGCCAGCGCATCCGAAAACAGCCCGGGCTCGCTGGGACTGCCGGCGCATTTGCCATAACCGCGGTAATTGAACAGGTAGGCGCTGTAATCGCGAAAAACGTCTTCGAAAAATTCCTGGCGATGCGTTACCAGCTCGGAATTACCGCCGAAATAGATCACCGCGCGTGGTTTGCCGGGGTTCATACCCAGCCATGCAGGCGGATTTCATGGTTGTCGACGACGACCTCCTCGCCGACAAAATCGGGATCTACCCGCAGCGGAAAGTAAATCAACCTGCGCTGATAGAGATGCAGAAACACGGCCATCAGCAAATAAATGCCGATCAGTACCGGGATCATGGAAACGATTTCTTGCATGGCGAAATTTCATAATCCCGAGCGGAAATTTCTGTTATTCTCTGCGTCGTTAATTTGACCGCCCCAATAGTACTCAAGCATCGATCCATGAACAAACTAGACCAGTTGAAATCAATAACCCAGGTTGTCGCCGATACCGGCGACCTGGACGCAATCGTTAAGTACCAGCCGCAGGATGCGACGACCAACCCGTCGCTTTTGCTCAAGGCGGCCGATCTGCCGCGTTACCAGCCGTTGCTCGACGAGGCACAACGCCGCGGCCGCGAGCAGGGCGGCAGCCCGGCCTCGCGCGCGGCCGCGGCCTGCGACTACCTGGCGGTCAGCATTGGACTCGAGATTCAGAAGATAGTGCCCGGCCGGGTATCGACCGAGGTCGATGCGCGTCTCTCCTTCGACCGCAATGCGACCATTGCGCGCGCGCGGCGCATCATCGATCTTTACGAAGGCCGGGGCAGCAATCGCAACCGGGTGCTGATCAAGATCGCGTCGACCTGGGAAGGCATTCAGGCGGCACGCGAGCTCGAACAGGACGGTATCAACTGCAACCTGACCCTGTTGTTCAACTTTGCGCAGGCGGCAGCCTGTGCCGAAAGCGGCGTGTACCTGATATCTCCTTTCGTCGGACGCATACTCGACTGGCACCTGGCCGCAACCGGGCAGTCGGCGATCAGCCCCGAACAGGATCCGGGGGTGCGCTCGGTGTCCCGCATCTACCGGTATTACAAGCAGCATGGCTTCAACACGTTGGTGATGGGCGCAAGTTTCCGCAATACCGGCCAGATCGAACAGCTGGCGGGCTGCGACCGGTTGACCATCAGCCCGCAGTTGATGCAGCAACTTGCCGCCGATAATTCGCGACTGGTGCGCAAGCTGGTTCCGGAGCAGGGTGTCATTAGCGAAGAAAAAATCAGCCTGGAGGAAAAATCGTTTCGCTGGATGATGAACGAGGACGCGATGGCCACCGAAAAACTGGCCGAGGGAATCCGCCTGTTTACCCGTGACCAGGAGAAGCTGGAAGCGCGCCTGGTAGCCTGAAGCTTACCCTTGGCTCAGATCCATACCTTACCTTCACACCTGATTAACCAGATAGCCGCTGGCGAAGTCGTCGAGCGCCCTGCCTCGGTAGTCAAGGAACTCGTCGAGAACAGTCTCGACGCCGGCGCCGGCTCGATCACGGTCGAAGTCGATGCCGGCGGCACCCGCCTGATACGGGTTAGCGATGACGGCTGCGGAATCGATCGCGATGAGCTCGGCGCCGCGTTGTCGCGCCACGCGACCAGCAAGATTGCAAGCCTCGGGGACCTCGAAAACATCGCTTCGCTGGGGTTCCGCGGCGAGGCCTTGCCCAGCATAGCCTCGGTTTCGCGCCTGAGCCTGGTTTCGCGCCTGCAGTCTGCCGAATGCGCCTGGAGGATGCAGGCCCGGGACGATTCGAAACCGGTCCCGGATGCGTTGCCTCAGGGTACCCGGGTCGAGGTGCTGGAGCTGTTTTACAACGTGCCTGCCCGCAAAAAGTTCCTGCGCACCGAGCAAACCGAGTACAAGCACATCGAGGCGCTGTTCAAGAGCATGGCGCTGAGTCATCCCGCGGTTGCCTTCAGGCTGTTGCACAACCAGAAGGTGATTTACCAGCTGCCATCGGTGCGCACGGCAGAAGACCAGCGACGGCGACTCGCGGCTATCTGCGGCAGGAGTTTTGCAGACAGCCTGGTCGAAATCGACGCCAGCGCCGATAACCTGCGGCTGACCGGCTGGGTCGCGTTGCCGACCTTTAATCGCAGCCAGGCAGACATGCAATATTTCTTCGTCAACCAGCGCATGGTGCGCGACAAGCTGCTCAATCACGCGGTCCGGCAGGCCTACCAGGATGTCCTGTTCCACGGCAGACACCCGGCCTATGTGCTGTCGCTGGCGATGGATGCGCGCGAACTCGACGTCAACGTGCACCCGCAGAAACACGAGGTGCGTTTTCGCAATTCGCGCGCGGTGCACGATTTCCTGTTCCGCAGCCTGCATCGGGCGCTGGCCCAGGTTCAGCCTGAACAGCAAATCGATTCCCCGGGATTCTCGCTGGCGGAAAGGTTCCGGCAGCCGGCGCCGCAGCAATCCGGGCTGGGTCTTTACCGCGCGGGATCGGCCGACCGCTCCGGGAAGGTGCAGGAACGGATGCAAACCTACGCGGCGCTGTTGAATCCCCGATCCGGGCCGGACCCGGATCCGCGGGCGGATGAATCGATCCCGCCGCTGGGGTTCGCGATCGCGCAGTTGAAGGGGATCTACATACTCGCGGAAAACAGCGACGGCCTGATCGTGGTCGATATGCACGCCGCGCACGAGCGTATCGTTTACGAACGCATGAAGCAGAATGCCGAGGCAGAGGACGTGATCGCGCAGCCGCTGCTGGTGCCTGTCACGTTCAACGTCAGCCAGGCCGAAGGCGATCTGGTCGAGGAGAATACCGATTTTTTCAGCCATCTCGGTTTCCAGGTCGAGCGCCTGGGGCCGGAGCAAATCCGGGTGAGGGCCGTTCCCGCGCTGCTGAAAAATGCGGATAGCGAACAATTGCTGCGCGACGTGCTCGCAGACCTGGTCGAGCACGGCCGTTCGCAGCGGGTGCAGGATTATCAGAACGAAATGCTTGCAACCATGGCCTGTCACGCGTCGGTGCGCGCCAATCGCCTGCTTTCGCTCGATGAAATGAACGCGCTGCTGCGCGATATCGAGCAGACCGAGCGCAGCGGGCAGTGCAATCACGGCCGCCCAACCTGGAAGCAGCTCAGCCTGGACCAGCTCGACAAGCTGTTTTTGCGCGGACAGTAGCGTGTCGGCACCGGGCGTCATTTTCCTGATGGGCGCAACCGCCACCGGCAAGACGGATCTCGCGATCGATATCGCCGCGCGTTTTCCGGTCGAAATTATCAGCGTGGATTCCGCGCTGGTTTACCGCGGCATGGATATCGGCACCGCGAAACCCGGGCCTGAGATCCTGCAGGCAGTAACGCATCACCTGATCGATATCCTGGACCCGGCCGCAGCCTATTCCGCCTGGGACTTCGTGCAGCAAAGCCGGCAACTGGCGCTCGAAATCGGCGCCCGCGGCCACGTCCCGCTGCTGGCAGGCGGTACCATGTTGTACTACCACGCCTTCGAGCGAGGCCTGAACCGACTGCCCGAGGCGGACGACGAGTTGCGCCGACGTCTCGATCGCGAGGCGCGACAGCAGGGCTGGGAAAGCATGCACGCGCGGCTTGCCCGGGTCGATCCGCTCAGCGCCAGCCGCATCAGGCCCACCGACTCGCAGCGCATCCAGCGCGCGCTCGAGGTTTATGAAATTGCCGGCGAACCCCTGTCGCAACTGCAGCAACGGGAATCGGTGGGGTATGGCGGTCGAATCGCAAAACTGATTCTCGCGGCGCATGATCGTGCCGCCCTGCATCGGCGTATCGAGCGGCGTTTCCTGCAAATGCTCGATCTGGGACTGGTCGACGAAGTGTCCGCACTCAGGGCCCGCGGCGACCTGGACCTGTCGCTGCCGTCGATGCGCTGTGTCGGTTATCGCCAGGTCTGGCGCTACCTGGATGGCGAACTGACGCGGCAGCAGATGGTCGATCAGGGTATCGCGGCCACGCGCCAGCTGGCCAAGCGCCAGCTTACCTGGTTGCGCAAGCAACCGCAGGAGCGGTGCTTTGATTGCCTGAGTTACAGTAAAGATGATATATTCCGCGAAGTTGGCGCCGCGTTTTCCCGGCGTTGACTGGAACGATTTTGAATGAATGGAATCCTAGACTCTACCACAGGCTCGAATTCGCCTGCTACGGTGGATTTACAAGAATAACGTTATGGAGTACCGATTATGTCCAAAGGGCAAATGTTACAAGAACCCTATCTTAACGCTCTACGAAGAGAGCACGTACCGGTTTCGATTTTCCTGGTCAATGGAATCAAGCTGCAGGGGCAGATAGAATCCTTCGACCAGTTTGTCGTGCTGCTGAAAAATAATGTCAGCCAGATGGTTTACAAGCACGCCATATCCACGATCGTGCCGGCGCGCAACGTTCATATCGATCATCCCC
Source organism: Gammaproteobacteria bacterium (assembly GCA_029864065.1). Lineage (GTDB taxonomy): Bacteria > Pseudomonadota > Gammaproteobacteria. The sequence goes on from JAOTUD010000004.1 coordinate 16,702, forward strand.
ACACAGAAGAGAATGAGGGCAACCGCTAAAGCAGTGGTAGCCGGTATGACCAGGAGCGGAGGTCTCGTTGTTCGAGTTTGAACGGCCGCGTGGCGGCGAACGCGCACTTCTGGTTCATATCAATTTTCCGCATCAGCCCGACCAGGACGATCTCGAGGAATTTGTCGAACTGGCGCGTTCGGCCGACGTCGAAGATGTCGAACTGATCGTCGGCAGCCGGCAGCAACCATCGGCCCGTACCTTCATTGGCAAGGGCAAGCTCGAGGAAATCGCGGCGCGGGTTGCCGAGCTGCAGGTCGACGTCGTATTGTTCAACCACGCGCTGTCACCATCGCAGGAAAGAAACCTCGAACGCGAACTACAGTGCCGGGTGCTGGATCGTACCGGATTGATTCTCGATATCTTTGCGCAGCGTGCGCAGTCGTTCGAGGGCAAGCTACAGGTGGAACTGGCGCAACTCAAGCACCTGTCGACGCGGCTGGTCAGGGGCTGGACCCATCTCGAGCGTCAGAAAGGGGGTATCGGGTTGCGCGGGCCGGGCGAAACCCAGCTCGAGACCGACCGACGCCTGCTGGGCAAGCGTATCAAGTATCTGAACAACCGCCTGGTCAAGGTGTCGAAACAGCGTGAGCAGGGCCGACAGGCGCGCACCAAGGCGCAGGTACCGACGCTAGCGCTGGTCGGTTATACCAATGCAGGCAAGTCGACACTGTTCAACGCGCTCACGGATGCCTCGGTTTATGCCGCGGATCAGCTCTTTGCTACCCTCGATCCCACCCTGCGCAAGCTGCGCCTGAGCGAACAGCAAATCGCCATTCTCGCCGATACCGTGGGTTTCATCAGGCACTTGCCGCACGATCTCGTGGCCGCGTTCCGCGCCACCCTGGTGGAAACCCGTGAAGCCGACCTGATCCTGCACATCGTGGACGCCTCTGACGATACCCGCCAGGAGAAGATCGAGGCGGTCAACCGGGTTTTGCACGAGGTTGGTGCCGATGCGGTTCCGCAGTTGATGATTTACAACAAGATCGACGTACTGGGCTTTGCTCCCCGAACCGACCTGGATGAGCAAAACAATGCCTGGCGCATCTGGCTCTCGGCCAGGGAGCGCAGTGGATTCGAAGCGCTGATCGATACCCTGCGCAGCCGGTTTTGCGAGCAGACTGCGGTCTATCGACTATTGCTGAAAGCCGAAGAGGGCCAGATCAGGGCCTATCTGTTCGAATCCGAGGCGATCGAATCCGAAAAATATGAAAATAATGGCGATATTCGGTTGAAACTGCGGCTTACGCCCGCATTATTGGAGCGTTTGAAACGTAAATTTGCTATTTCATCGGAACGCTTTGAGATCTTGGCAGATACGCTTGCAGGCGCTGCCTGAAAGCCATTACAATCCGCAGTCCTTGCGTGTCCGCAATCCACTGAAAACTAGAACAGCAATCGGAGTTGATTATGCCCTGGAATGAACCGGGTAAAGATAAGGATCCATGGGGACAACGTAATAACGAAGGTCCCCCGGACCTGGATGAAGTCTTCAAAAACCTGAAGGACAAGTTCGGCGGTCTGCTTGGCGGTGGCGGCAAGGGCCGGATTCCCAAGGTGCCCAGCGGTTCGGGCAACCTCAACGGTGTTATTGGCTTCATTGTCGTCGCGTTGCTGGTGGTGTGGGCGTTGACCGGTATCTACATCGTCGACGAAGGCTGGCGCGGCGTCGAAACCCGTTTCGGCAAGCGCACCGTGGTGACGCAGTCCGGCCCTCACTGGCATTTGCCATACCCGATCGAAAACGTCGAACAGGTTAATGTGGCCGATATTCGTACCGCCCGCAAAAACTCCAAGATGCTGACCAGCGACGAAAACATCGTCGTTATGAGTATCGAGATTCAGTACAACATCAAGGATGCCCAGGATTTCGCGTTCGAGGTGTTCGATCCCGACCTGACCCTGCAGCAAACCGCGGAAACCGCGATCCGCGAAGTGGTTGGCAACAACGACATGGACCTGATCATCACCGAAGGCCGTGCCGTCGTGGGTAGCGCGACCAAGGAAATCATGCAGGAAATCCTCGACTATTATCGCACCGGCATCAACGTGGTGCAGGTCAACATGGACGAGGCGCAGCCACCGGAAGAAGTTCAGGAGGCGTTCGAAGACGCGATCAAGGCGCGCGAAGACGAACAGCGCATCATCAACGAGGCCAACGCCTACCGCAACGACGTGGTACCGAAGGCGCGCGGTGAAGGCCAGGGCTTGCTGGAGCAGGCCGAAGCCTACAAGACCCGCGTGGTAAAGTCGGCCCAGGGTGAAACCAGCCGCTTCAGCCAGCTACTCGCCGAATACAAGCGCGCACCCGAGGTTACCCGGGAACGCCTCTACCTCGACACCCTGGAATCGGTCATGGCGCGTTCGCCGAAGGTCATGGTCGACGTCGAGGGCGGCAATAACCTGATGTTTCTGCCACTGGACCAGCTGATGGGAAATGCCGCGACTGGCACGACTCCCTTGAAAGGCCTGAGCGGCGGCAGCAGCGATAGCCAGTCGTTAATCGACGAGTTCAAACGTAATGTCAGCCGCAACCGTGAAAGGGAGACACGCCAATGACCAGTAATCTTCGCTTTGGATTTATTCTGCTCGCCCTGATAAGTGCGATAGTTTACATGTCGACCTTTATCGTTCACGAACGTGAAATTGCGCTGAAATTCAAGCTCGGTGAGATCATCGAGGCCGACTACGACCCGGGAGTCTACTTTCAGATTCCGATCATCAACAATATCATCAAGTTCGACAGCCGCGTGTTGACGATGGACACCCCGTCGGAACGTTTTCTGACCGTCGAAAAGAAAAACGTTATCGTCAACTCCTTCGTCAAGTGGCGCATCGTCGATCCGAAAACCTTCTACACTTCGACCGGCGGTGACGAGCGGCGCGCGATCCAGCGCATGGTGTCGATCATCAACGACGAATTGAAAGGCAAGATCGCGTCGCGAACCATGCGCGAGGTAATTTCGGGCGAACGCGCGACGATCATGCAGGAAGTTACCGACAGGGCTTCCGTCAAGATAGAGGATCTCGGCATCAAGCTCATCGACGTGCGCGTCAAGAAGGTCGAGTTGCCGGATAACGTCAGTGTCAACGTCTACCGACGCATGGCGACCGAGCGACAGACCGTAGCCAAGGAGTTTCGTTCACGTGGTGAAGAGCAGGCGAAGCAGATTCGCGCCAATGCCGACCGCCAGCGCGAGGAAATACTCGCCGAGGCTTACCGGAAATCGGAGGAAATTCGCGGTGAAGGCGACGCCACGGCTGCCAAGACCTATGCGGATTCCTATAACCAGGACAAGGAGTTCTACTCGTTCTACCGCAGCCTGAAGGCCTATGATGCGAGTTTTGGCAACAACCAGGACATAATCCTGCTAAGCCCGGACTCCGATTTTTTCAAGTATTTCAAGGATTCAAAAGCGACGCGGTAAGCGCGGAAACAGCGTACAACCAGGAACGGGCGAC
>JAOTUD010000269.1 GCA_029864065.1 Gammaproteobacteria bacterium
CGCGAAGTACGAGGTCAGCGGAACCGATGCGGCCGCCTTTCTCGACCGCCTCTCCTGCAACCGCCTGCCGCGGGTCGGGCGTATCGGGCTCAGCCTGTTGCACGCGCAAAACGGCGGCATCATGTGTGAAATGTCGATCACGCGTTTTGCTGAAAATCGGTTTTACCTGGTTTCCGCGATCGGTTCCGAGCACAAGGACCTGCACTGGATGCAGGCCAACGCCGACGGCTTCGACGTCGACATCGCCAATGTCACCGAAGACGTCTCGTCGATGCTGATCACCGGACCGAAGTCGCGCGAAATCCTGCAGCAGATGACCGAGGAGGATTTGTCCAACGAGGCCTTGCCGTGGCTGTGCGCGCGCGAGATAAAAATCGACAGCGCAATGGTGCGCGTGCTGCGGGTTTCATACGCCGGCGAACTCGGCTACGAATTGCATATGCCGTCTTACCAGCTGTTGTCGATTTACGATTCGATGTGGCGCAAGGCGGAACCCGTCGGCATCCGCAATTTCGGCGGCTACGCGTTCAACTCGATGCGTATGGAAAAAATGTACCGCGCCTACGGTAATGAATTCACCGAGGAAATCAGCGGCTTCGAGGCCGGCATGGGACGCTTCATCGACACCAGTCGCGATTTTATCGGCTGCGAAAACCTGAAGCAACGGCAGCAGGATGGCTACGCGATCGAACTGGCCTACCTGCTGTTCGACGACGACGTCGCCTGCGAGTGCTACGGCAACGAAGCGGTTTATCACAACGGGGAACTGATCGGCCTGACCACCGGCGGGGCCTACGGGCACCGCATCGGAAAAAGCGTCGCCTTCGCTTACCTCAGGCCGGATTCGATCAGCGCCGGCCTCGAAGTCACAATCGACACGTCGGTCGGCAGCCGTGTCGCGCATATCGAAACCGATGCGGCCTATGACCCGGGCAACGAATTGCTGCGCACCTAGGGCTTGCGATAAACTGTGCGGCCAACGAGCACAACGCCATAAAAAACCGGGAGACTGCTATGCAAACCGTTAATTTTACCCGCATGGAAGACGGCACTCGCGAGGAATACGAATTTCTCGATCGCATGGAGCAAGAGTACACGGCAGGACTGCCCGAACGCATCATGGCCAGTCTGCGAAAACTGGAACACAGCATCTCCGGGTACAGGATCAACCGGCTAGAGCACAGCCTGCAGGGCGCCACGCGTGCCCACCGCGCCGGCGAATCCGATGAATTCATCGTCGCCGTCCTGCTGCACGATATCGGTGATGACCTGGCGCCCTATTCCCACAGCGAGATGGCGGCGGCGATCCTGCGGCCTTTCGTATCCGAAAAACTTTACTGGATCGTCAAGCATCACGGCGTGTTCCAGATGTATTACTACGCGCATCACTGCGGCGGCGATCGTAATACCCGCGAAATGTTCAAGGACAGCCCGTGGTACCAGGATGCCATCGATTTCTGCCACAACTACGACCAGAATTGCTTCGATCCCGATTACGCTACCGAACCGCTCGAGTTCTTCGAACCGATCCTGCGGCGGGTGCTGGCAAGGCCAAGCCAGGAAGACCCGGAACAGGTTGCGCGCTACGGCGCGGCCAGCTGAGCAATCCTGCCGGAATTATCTTCAACCGGCACCTGTTAGCCGCGCTGCCAAACAGCTCGCGTAACGATAACGGCTAGGTCGGGATCTCGATCGGTTCCGGCCTGGCGATCCAGAACCCCTGCGCGTAGTCGACCCCGATTTCCCTGAGCGCATCCAGCGTGGCCTCGTTTTCGACGAACTCGGCGATGGTACGCTTGCCCATCACCTGGCCGATGTCGTTGATCGATTTGACCAGTTCGTAGCTGATGCGATCCTCGACCATGTCGCGCACGAAAAAGCCATCGATCTTGAGAAAATCGACCGGCAGGGTTTTCAGGTAGGCAAACGAAGACAGCCCGCTGCCGAAATCGTCGAGTGCAAAAAAACACCCGCAGTCGCGCAAATGCTGGATGAAATGGTTAGCCTTGCTGAGATTTTGAATCGCCGCGGTTTCGGTAATCTCGAAACAGATGCGATTCGCATCGACCGCCTTGCGATCGATCAGGTCGAGCACCAGCCGCAAAAAGGTTTCATCGGCGATCGACATCCCCGACAGGTTTATCGTGCAGCGCAACGCGGGATTCGACGCGAGCCAGTCCAGCGCCGCGTTTACGACCCAGGTGTCGATCTGGGTTGCAAGATTGTAGCGTTCCGCGGTCGGCAGGAAATTCGCCGGCAATATCGGAAACCCAGCCTCGTCTACCATGCGTACCAGCAACTCGCAGAATTGCGCATGCTCGTCCTGCGCGGACTTCAGCGACCGGATCGGTTGTTGACAAAGCATGAACCGTCCTTCGTCGAAGGCGTGGTTGATTTCGACGATGCGCTGCATTTCCTGGTGGCGCTGCGCAACCTCGAAACTATCCTCGCTATAGGTGTGAATCCGGTTGCGACCGGCATCCTTCGCCGTGTAGCAGGCGGCATCGGCCGAACGCATAACATTGGCGATATTGCCGCTGCTGAAATCGATCGGAATGACGCCGATGCTCGCGCCCAGGCGGAAATTACGCCCTGCCCACATAAACCTGAAATCGTCGATCGCCCCGCGCACGGTTTCGGCAACCCGGTTGGCCTGATTCAAGGTGCAGCGTTCCAGCAGCAGACCGAATTCATCGCCACCAAGCCGTGCTATGGTGTCGCGTTTCCTGACCTTGTCTTGCAACAACGCGGCGATCTGGCGCAACAGTTCGTCACCGGCATCGTGCCCGCAGGTATCGTTGACGACCTTGAACTGGTCCAGATCGATATAGCACAGCGCGTGCTCGCTGCTGTCATCGCGGCAGCTTTTGACCACGCGCGCCAGGCGCAACTCGAACTCGCGCCGATTCACCAGATCCGTCAGCGGATCGTGCGTGGCCTGGTAATTCAGCTGTTCCGAAAGCCGGTAGGATTCGGTGATGTCGAGGCCGGTACCGCGGTAACCGACAAACACGCCGTCGGTATCGAATTTCGGTTTACCGCTGACGCGGACGATGACATCGCCGCCGTCGGGTATGCTGTAGCAATAGTCGAAATTGTAAAACGGCTCGCGCGCCTTCAGTATGCGGGTCAACTGCTTCCAGTTTTTCGAGTTGAAGTTATTTCCCGGCGCAATTTCCTCGCGCGTCTTGCCGATTACGTTCTCCGTCGCCATTCGATCGAAGCCGGGGTAATTGCCCGACAGGTAGGTGAAGCGCAAATTTGCATCCTGTTCCCAGAACCAGTCGGCGCCGGTCTCGGCAAAATCGCGCAGGCGCTCCTCGCTCTGCCGCAGCGCCGCCTCGGCCTGGCTTTGCTCGGTTATGTCGCGGGCGTGAATGATAATCCTCGGCTCCTGCCCCTCATCGAGGTGACGGATCTGCTGGCGCGTTACCTGCATTATCCTGGTCGAGCCGTTCTTGTGGCGGTAACGATATACCCCGGACACGACCCGCTCGGGATCTTCGAGGACTTCGCGCAGCGCCTGTTGAACCCGCTCGCGGTCCTCGGGAATGGCGTTGGCCCCGGCCTTGCCGCTCTCCAGCTCGTCGACACGATAACCCAGTATGTTTTCGACAGAATTATTGAGAAACCTGATTTCGCCGTCGGCGCTGGCGATGCAGACGATATCGGTGACGTGATCGACGAGGTTGCGGAACCGGGCTTCGCTCTCTACCAGCAGGCGTTGCGCCGTATCCTCCTCGGTAATATCACTGCCAACGCCACGATAACCGGCGAAGCGGCCGTTAGCGTCAAAAAGGGATTTGCCGCGCGTGCGCAGCACGCGAGTCACGCCGTCGGGGCGCCGCAGCGTCCAAACCATCGAATACTCGTCATGCTGCCGCAGGACCTCGCCCTTGCTGTTCCACTTATCGATGTCATCGATGCGCCCGGCGAATGCTTGTTCGCGGGTCTTGCCGATGACCTCGGCCACGGGGATGCCGGTAATTTCCTCGAAACGGCCGGACTGGTAGGTAAAACGCAGGTCGGCATCCATCTCCCAGAACCAGTCAGCCGCCAGCATCGCGACATCGCTGAAGCGTCCCAGCACCTGCTCGGAACCCGCCAGCGCAGGCGCGACGGTGGAGACGGGGTCGTCGCTTTGATCGGAATTTACCTGTATCGGATCCTGGCTGGTTACCGACTGGCTCTTCATGGTTTTTATGGGATGATGTCCGTTTCGATTGGCGCTAAAGCCAAGTCTAGGTTTTCCGGCGCATAAGTCCAGCCGCGAGCGACAGTTTCTCCGGCCCGGATAAACTCACTGGCGGTTTTACTCCTTGCTGTAAACCGGTAGACTTGCCGGTTTAAACCACGCTACCCAGATGACCTTACTTACGGCCCAACTAAGCCACCATGCCAATACCCACGCAGACCCGGGAGCGGCTTATCCCGGGGACCTGCGCGAAATCGCAAGCCTCGAGGCCGCCAGGGACGCGTTCGGCGAAATTTCTCGCTGGCCCGATTACCGCGCAACCCCGCTGCACCGTCTCGATTCGATCGCACGGCAAATCGGCGTAAAGGGTATTTATTACAAGGATGAATCGCGACGCTTCAACTTGAAGAGTTTCAAGGCGCTGGGCGGCGCCTATGCGGTTGCACGGCAGTTACAGCAACGCGTATCGAGCGCAACCGGAGATCAGCCAACCATCGACGACCTTGTCGACAAGCGTTATCGTTCGATCGTCGAAGACATCGTCATCAGCTGCGCCACCGATGGCAACCACGGACGCTCGGTGGCCTGGGGTTGCCAGATGTTCGGCTGCCGCTGCGTCATATATATTCATCGTGATGTTTCCGAGTCCCGAAAACAGGCGATGCAGGCGTTTGGCGCGGAAGTCATCCGCATCGACGGCAACTACGACGATTCGGTAAAACAGGCCGATCGGGATGCCGCTATCCACGGGCGTATCATCGTTTCGGACACCAGTTACCCCGGCTACATGGATATCCCGCGTGACGTCGCGCTGGGGTATTCCGTGATGCTTGCCGAGTCCGTCGAACAAATGC
>JAOTUD010000270.1 GCA_029864065.1 Gammaproteobacteria bacterium
CACGAGTACCGGGAAGGAATCAGGCTGATGCAAAGCCTGACCGACAAGCCGATTGGCATGAATGCATTGATCGAAAAATCCTCGCAAAAATACCAGCAGCGCATGTCCGAGTGGGTCGATATCGCGCTCGAGGAGGGAATACGTTTCTTTGTCACGTCGCTCGGCAAACCCGACTGGGTGGCGCAGCGGGTCCATGCCGTAGGGGGTCTGGTCTACCATGACGTCACCGAACTGAAGTGGGCCAGGATCGGTCTCGACAATGGCGCCGATGGACTGATTTGCGTCAACAACCGCGCCGGGGGTCACGCCGGCCAGAAGTCGATGCGGCAGCTTTACGAGGAACTGCATGATCTCGGGGTGCCGCTGGTTTGCGCCGGGGGCGTCGGTGAGGCCCGCGATTTCCGCGCAGCGATGGATTGCGGCTACGCGGCCTGTCAGCTCGGGACGCGTTTTATCGCCAGCACCGAATGCCGCGCCAGCGAGGCTTACAAGCAAGCCGTCGTCGATGCCGTTGAAGCGGACATCGTTTTATCGGAGCGCGTGACCGGGGTTCCGGTTTCGGTTATCAACACCGATTTTATCAGGCGCAACGGGACCCGCCTGGGCTGGTTTTCGCGCTGGATGCTGTCCGGGAACAAGACCAAGCACTGGATGCGGATGTACTACGGGCTGAAGTCGGTGTGGCAGCTCAAGCGTTCGTCGCTGGACGAAACGGGTGAGAACGATTACTGGCAGGCGGGCAAGAGCGTTGCCGGGATCAACGGCATCGAATCCTGCGAAGCCATCATGCAACAACTGGTAAATCCCGTGGTCGAAGGCTCATGCAAAAACAATTGATTTACGTTCACGATCCCATGTGCAGCTGGTGCTGGGGATTCGAACCGACGCGCCGCAAGCTGTTCGCGGCGATCGCCGGGAAAATGCCGATACGACGCCTGGTCGGCGGGCTTGCGCCTGATTCCGACGAGCCGATGCCGGCATCGATGCAAAACATGTTGCAGCAGACCTGGCAGCGCATCGAGCACATGATCCCCGGCACCAGATTCAATTACCAATTCTGGGACAAATGCAAACCCCGGCGTTCGACCTATCCCGCCAACCGCGCGGTTATCGCGGCGCGCGAGCAGGGCGAAGACTTCGATCCCCTGATGACCGCCAGAATCCAGCAGGCCTACTACCTGGAAGCCAGCAATCCGTCCGACAATAGCACGCTGGTCGAGCTGGCTGCCGAAATCGGGCTAGACGTGGAGCGGTTTTCAGGGCTACTCGTCAGCGAAACGCTGCAGCAGCGCCTGCTGGCGGAAATCCGGCAGACGCGCGTAATGGGAATCGACAGTTTTCCGAGCCTGGTTGTGGAAAAGGCGGGTGTAATACACCCGGTGGAATTGAATTACAACGATGCGCAGGCGATGCTGCAGCAGATCGAGGCCGTCTAGAGAATCGCTTCCCTGATCTCCTCGACCTCGATAACGCCACCGGTCATGTTGATCTCCTCGAGGCTGTCCTGCATGCCGAGGCGAACAAACGCCGGGACCTCGCCGAGGTCGACCTGCGCCAGCGGGTGACTGCTGTCGTCGAGGGTTTGCAGCAGCGCAATCTGGACTATGTCGACATAATCGGCCTTGCCATTATCGCCGTCCCGGTCGACATTGAGATGTTCGGCCGGAACCTTGACCAGGGCATCGCTAAAGCCCCAGTTCTTGAGGATAATGCTGCCCACCAGCGGATAAATTTCGTAGATCAGCCGATAGAGACGCTGCGCGTTGTTCAGTAGCTCGGAATCGCCTTCCGCCTTGACCAGGATCGGGGCAATGCCGATCGAATGGGTCAGGCCCGCCAGCAACGCGCTATCGGATTCGAGCGAGGTCGAGGTTTTGGCGATCATCGCGCTCAGCGCCGCGATATCGGTACTCTGTTTCCAGGCGCGGCGCAGGTAGTGGTCTACCACCGGGTGGGTGGCCTGAAATAATTGCTTCATGACCAGGCTGGTGGCGAGCGTTCGCACCGTATCGAGCCCCATTCGCATCGCCGCGGCCTGAACCGTTTCGGCCGAGTTGATACCTCGATACAGGGCCGAATTGCCGACCTGAACGATACGCGCCGACAGCGCCGCATCGGTTTCGATAATCTTTGCGACGTCCGCTATCGAAGCGTTGTCATCGTCTGCGGTTTCGCGAACCCTGATCGCGACCTCGGGTAGCGTGGGAAGGGGCAGGCGATCGTTTTCGAGATCGTCGACGATGGATTCTGCTGTGATGTTCATGCTGACTCGAGTGATTCAAAAAACTATCCCCGAGTATAGATGTCTGTCACGGTTTCGCAGCGCGAATACGACTAATTTTCGAACGAATAGGGCAGTTCGACGTTGCTTATTTGCGTCTCTGGTTGCCCCAGCAGCTGCAGCTCGCCGGCTTCGGCCTTCGCGATCTGCGCGACGTAAAGGCAATGGCAGATCCCCTCGGGGTCGAACTCGGCATCGACAACTTTACCGCTGCCATCGATGTCGCTTTTTCCCGCCAGCACCAGCTCGTCGCCAGGCTGCGGCAGCTGCCCGGTTTCGAGCCTGGCGAGAAACATGCGCCGTTTCAGTTTTCCGAGGTATTGCATACGCGCGACGATTTCCTGTCCCGGATAGCATCCCTTTTTGAAGCTGACGCCGCCCAGCGGACCCAGATTGGCCATTTGCAACACGAATTCTTCTGCCGTCTGCGGATAAATCGCTGGAATTCCGGCCCGGACCTCGGACAGGTGCCAGGACGAGTAAGCGGCAACCTGCAGCTCCGCTGCAAATTCGCTCCACAAATCGATAGCCTCGCCCGGCGACAGGTACATCAGCAGGTAACGGCGCTGCGTGCCCAGCTTTTCCAGCTGCATGGAAATTACGCTATCGCCCTGTATCACGCCGTTGACTTGCGTCGGCAATCTCTCGCTACGGATGATCTCTGCCCTGTCGGTCACGACCGCGAAGCGCGCGAAGTAGTCACTGGCATCGGCCAGCGTCACCCGGGATTGAACGATAAAACGGTAGAGTCGCTCCAGCAGCGGCATGATCATCGATTTCACCGTTAGCAGCAGATATCCGTTCGATACCTGGATTACCCTGAAAATACCCACCATGCGTCCCTTGGGGGTCGAATAGGAACTGAGCTGCAGGCGCGACTCGTCGATCAGGTCGATATCGTTGCTGAGCTGATTCTGCAGGAAATCGCGCGCATCTGGACCACCGACCATGATCAGCCCGAGATCATCGGCCGCACAGATAAAGTTATCGGTTGCGACGAGGTCGCTTCGACGGCCGCTAAAATCCTGCCACTGTTTCATATCGAGTTGCCCTGTTGCCTGATTGACCAGTCCAGATGGTGTTGCACGAAGCCGCTGTGAGCGGCGTAATCCTGTTTCAGCTTAGCCAGTATATATGGATCCGGCGCCGCGTTTCCAAGCGCGATGACGATGTTTCGCAACCAGCACTGGTAACCGATGCGGCGGATGGCCGAGCCCTCCATTTTTTGCAGAAACTCCTGTTCCGACCAGCCATAACACTCCAGCAACGAAATGCAATCGAGGCCGTGACGCGGCTGAAAACCGGGCTCGCTGCTGTAGCTTGCGAATCGGTTCCACGGGCACACCAACTGGCAATCGTCGCAACCGTAGATGCGATTACCGATTGCCTCGCGAAACTCCATCGGTATCTCGGAGCGGTGCTCGATCGTCAGGTAGGATATGCATCGTCTCGCGTCGACCTGGTAAGGCTCGACGATAGCGGCCGTGGGGCAGATATCGATACAACTGGTGCATCTGCCGCAGTGATTTTGTAGCGGCGCGTCGTATTCGAGCGCCATATCGGTGTAAATTTCCCCGAGAAAAAACCAGGAACCATGTTCTCGATGCAGGATATTGCTGTGCTTTCCCTGCCAGCCGATACCCGCCTTGGTGGCAAGCGCTTTTTCCAGAACCGGGGCGCTGTCGGTAAACACGCGGTATCCCATAGGGCCGTAGACCTCGCTGATCCGGTCGGCCAATTTCTGCAGTCGCTTGCGCATCAGCTTGTGGTAGTCGCGACCGAGCGCGTAGGCCGAAACGTAGGCCAGGCTGGGATGATCGAGCAGGTTCAATAATTCCTGCTGGTCGGCGACCAGGTAATCCAGCCTGACGCAAATCACCGACAGCGTGTCGGGTATCAGTTCGGCCGGATTCAGGCGTTTGCGGACGTTGCGCGCCATGTAGCTCATTTCGCCATGGTAATTGCGCGCGATCCATTGCGCATAATGAGCATGATGCGTATCGAGGCTGACGTCGGTGATACCGACCTGTTGAAATCCAAGCTCGAGACCGATTTGTTTGATGGTTTGCGCTTTGGACAATGACAGGCGTCTCGGAGTGGATATTATATTGTTGCGGATACGGGTGCATCTTTCCCGGCGGCTGGTACAATATCGCATTTTCGCTCAAACCTGAAATGTCTATCTACATTGCTATCGCAGTGGGCGGCTCACTGGGCGCGGTATCCCGCTACTGGCTATCCGCGTCTACCTACCAGTGGCTGGGCCAGAGCTTTCCCTACGGAACTCTGATGGTCAACCTGCTCGGTTCGCTGGTAATGGGCTTTCTGTCGGTGCTGCTGGTGCACCGGTTTCACGTCAGCGACGAAATAAGGATCGGGCTACTGGCCGGCTTCCTCGGTTCGTTTACGACTTTTTCAACCTTTGCCATGGACACGCTGCACCTGGCGGGAAACGAGGCGGTTATGAAGGCCATCGTTTATATCCTGCTCAGCGTACTTTTCTGCATTCTCGGCGCCTGGGCTGGTCTCGCCGCCGCCAAACAGATGATTTAAACAATGCTTGATCCAAAATTACTGCGCAGCGACCTCGATACCGTGGTCCAAAAATTACGTATTAAAAAATACACGCTGGACGTTGCCGGCTTCAACCGGCTGGAGGAGCGTCGCAAGGACCTGCAGGTCTCGACTCAGAAACTGCAAAGCGAACGCAACAGCAGTTCCAAGGCAATCGGGGAAGCCAAGGCTAGAGGCGAAGATATCAAGCC
>JAOTUD010000271.1 GCA_029864065.1 Gammaproteobacteria bacterium
GAAAACACATGCACAGGTGCCCCCACGGGGGGCATCCTGGAAATCGCGCAGCGATTATCCGGGATCTCACGATCGAGCCGCGAATATTGACGGATGCAACCCATGAAAACACATGCACAGGTAGTCGTCATCGGTGGAGGTTTGATCGGTTGCTCGATTCTCTATCATCTAACCAAGCTCGGCTGGAGCGACGTGGTGCTGCTGGAGCGCGACGAGCTGACCTCGGGCTCGACCTGGCACGCGGCGGCCGGCATCCATGGCCTGCACGACCATAACAATATCTCCAGGTTGCAGTACTACACGATGCAGCTTTACGCTGAGCTGGAGCGCGAAACCGGGCAGGGCTGCGGCATCTTCCAGCCGGGTTCGCTATACCTGGCGCAGACCCGCGAGCGCGAGCACCAGTTGCGCATCCAGGCCGCCAAGGCCCGGTATTTCAAGGTCGACTTCCACGAGATCAGCCGCGATGAAGCCGAGCGCCTGCACCCGCTGGCTAACTTCGACGGCATTCGCTGCTTCATGTTCGAGCCCGACGCCGGCAACGTCGATCCGTCGGGGGTTACCAACGCCTACGCGAAGGGCGCCCGTAGCCGCGGCGCCGAGGTGCACCGGTTTACGCCGGTGGTGGCGACGCGCCAGCGCGCCGACGGCGGCTGGGATGTCGACACCGACCAGGGCACGATCCACGCCGAGGTGCTGGTTAACGCGGCCGGGCTGTGGGCGCGCGAGGTTGCCGCGATGGCCGGAATCGAGCTGCCGTTGATGCCACTCGAGCACCAGTATTTCGTTACCGAGGCCATTCCCGAAATCGAGGCGCTGGGCAAACGACTGCCGTTGATCGCCGATCGCGACGGCGAGTATTACATGCGCCAGGAAGGCCTCGGCCTACTGGTCGGCGCCTACGAGAAAGACGGCCGCTACTGGGCCGAGGACGGCACGCCGATGGATTTCGGCCACGAATTGCTGGACGAAGACCTCGAGCGCATCGGCGACAACGTGATGCGCGCCTGCGAGCGCGTCCCGGTGCTGGCCGAGGCCGGCGTCAAGCGCGTCATCAACGGCCCGATGATCTGGTCGCCGGACAGCTCGGCGCTGCTCGGACCGTTGCCGGAGCTGAAGAATTATTTCTGCTGCTGCGGCATCATTCCCGGCTTTTCGCAATCCGGGGGGCTCGGGCTGACGATGGCGCAATGGATAATCGAAAAGGAACCGAAGATGGATCTGTTTCCGTGGGACCTGGCGCGTTTCGGCAGCTGGGCCGATAAGGCATTTACCCGCGCGCGTACGCTGGACCAGTATTCGCATCGTTTCAAGATTCATTTCCCGTACGAGGAGCGCGCCGCCGGCCGGCCGATCATGACGCGCCCGGTTTACCAGCGCCAGAAATCGCTCGGCGCGGTGTTCGGGCTCAGCTACGGTTACGAGCACCCGCTGTGGTACGCGCCCGCGGGCGTCGACGCGGTGGAGACTTACGGCTTCGAGCGCCAGAACTGGTTTGCGCCGGTCGCGGCCGAATGCCGTGCGCTGCGCGAGTCGGTCGGCATCATCGACATTTCCAATTTCGCCAAGTACCGGATTCGCGGCGCAGGGTCCTATGACTACCTGCAGCGCCTGGTCGCGAACCAGGTTCCGGTCGAAGTGGGGCGCTCCTGCCTGACGCCGATGATCGGGTTGCGCGGCGGCATCGCCGGCGATTTCACGATCACCATGCTCGGCGAAGACGACTATTTGATGATCGGTTCCGGTATCGCCGAACGCTACCACCAGCGCTACTTCGACATGGTCGAACGCGCCGATAGCGTCAGCCTCGACAGCTTCACCGAGGCCTGGGCCGGTTTCAACCTGGCCGGGCCCAACGCGCGCGCGCTGCTGGCCGAACTGACCGACGCCGATCTGTCCAACGAGGCCTTCGGTTTCATGCGCAACCGTAAAATCACGGTTGCCGGCATCGACGCGGTCGCGATCCGCGTCTCTTTCAGCGGTGATCTCGGCTGGGAAATCTACGTGCCGCTGGAGCAGCAGCTGGCCCTGTACGATGCGTTGCTGGACGCCGGCAAGGCCTACGACGCGAAGCCCGTCGGCAGCCGGGCGCTGCTGTCGCTGCGCGTCGAAAAGGGCTATGGCAGCTGGAGCCGGGAATACTCGCCGGAATACTGGCCGCAGGAAGTCGGCCTCGATCGCCTGATCAAGCTCGACAAGCCGGAGTTTCTCGGGCGCGAGGCTTACCTCGCCATCAAGGACAAGGCGCCGCGCGAAAAGCTGGTCGTCGCGCGAGTCGACGCCAGTGACGCCGATGCCAACGGCGGCGAACCGGTGTTCCTGACCGACGGCACCCCGGTCGGGCGGGTCAGCTCGGGCGCATTTGGCCATAGCGTTGGCGCGTCGATTGCGCTATGTTTCATCAAGACCGAACACGCGGTTGCCGACACCGAACTCGATATCGCGATCCTGGGCATTCCCCATCGCGCCGTGATTCTGGAGAAGCCGCCGTTCGATGCCGCAGGCGCACGTTTGAGAGCTTAGAAAATGGCCACTAATCCCCATTCGATTCCGCATCCCAAGGTCGACCCGACCCGTAAACCGGCTATGCGTCCGGACAACACCCCGGACGACAATGACCGCATCGAAATCGGACCGACGCCGCTAGCCTACGCCGAGTGGGCCGAGGCGGGGCTGCAATGCCCCGACCTGCCGGCGATGCGCCAGTACCGACTCGAGCGCATCGTCGCCGGGTTGATCGAACGCGACCTCGACGCGGTGCTGTTGTTCGATCCCCTGTCGATTCGCTACGCCACCGATACCACGCACATGCAGTTGTGGAACGCGCACAACCCGTTTCGCGCCTGCATGGTGACCTGCGACGGTTACATGGTGCTGTGGGAATACGGCGGCTACGCCTACATGTCCGGCTATAACCCGCTGGTGCGCGAGGTGCGCGCCGGCGCGTCGTTTTTTTATTTCGCCACCGGGCAGCGCACCGAGGAGAAGGCCGAGCTGTTTGCCGGTCAGATCGTCGACCTGTTGCAGGAACGGATTGGCTCGGGGCGGCGCGTCGCGGTCGACAAGATACAGATCGCCGGGCTGCGCGCGCTCGACGAGGCCGGTGTCAGGGTCATGGATGGCGAGGAACTGATGGAGCGCGTGCGCTCGATCAAGGGGCCGGATGAAATCCTGGCGATGCGCTGCGCGATCCACGCCTGCGAGGCGTCGATCGCGGAAATGCGCGAACTTACCGAGCCCGGGATGACCGAGAACGACGTCTGGGCCGAGCTGCACAAGAGCAATATCCGCCGCGGCGGCGAGTGGATCGAAACCCGCATACTGTCGTCGGGGCAGCGCAGCAACCCGTGGTTCCAGGAATGCGGGCCACGCATCATTGGTAACGATGAAATCGTCGCATTCGATACCGACCTGATCGGTTGTTACGGCATGTGTACCGATATATCGCGCAGCTGGTTCATCGGCGACGGCAGGCCCACGCCGCGCCAGAAAGACCTGCATGGCATTGCGCACGAACACATCATGACCAACGCCGAACTCGTCAGGCCCGGGATCAGTTTCCAGGAACTTACCGAGCTGGGGCATCACCTGCCGCAGAAATATATTCCGCAACGCTACGGTTCGAAGTTTCACGGCGTCGGTCTGTGCGACGAATGGCCGGCGATCAAGTACCCGATCGACTGGGAAGAGCGCGGCTATAGCGGAGTGCTCGAGCCCGGCATGATGCTGTGCGTCGAAGCCTATGTCGGCGAAGTCGGCGGCAGCGACGGCATCAAGCTGGAAGACCAGGTGCTGGTGACCGAGGACGGCTACGAAAACATGGTGGCCTGTCCCTTCGACCCCCTGCTGATGTCCTGAAACATAGTTTTTGGTCAGATCAAAAACTATTTGAATCCGAGGTCTGGACCGTGCCGACCCGGGCAGATAAGGGGACAGGAGATAAGGGGACACAATACTTAATTCCACGGAATTAAGTATTGTGTCCCCGGAATTATGGTTGTATCGAATTTGGTAAATAGCCCATGAACATACTGTTTATTACTGCGGATCAGTGGCGCGGCGAATGCCTCTCGGCCCTGGGTCATCCTCATGTCAAGACACCCAACCTCGATGCACTCGCGCAACAAGGCGTGCTGTTTCGCGATCATTACGCGCAGGCGACGCCGTGCGCGCCCAGCCGCAGCTCGATGCATACCGGCATGTACATGCTGAATCACCGCTGCGTGGTCAACGGCGCGCCGCTCGACCGCCGTTTTACCAACTGGGCGGTGGAATTGAGGGCCGCGGGCTTCGATCCGTCGCTGTTCGGCTACACCGACTCGGCAATCGATCCGCGTGGCCTCGATCCCGAGGACCCGCGGCTCAGGCATTACAGCGAGCCACTGCCCGGTATCGGTCTGTACACGCCGATGCGCGACGAGGTGTCCACCGAGTGGGTCGAGTACCTGCGGCACAAGGGTTATCCGCTGCCCGAACGCCCGTGGAGCCTGTATTCGATCACCCGCGAGGGCACCGACTGGGCGGACGGCGGCGACGCGGTGCTGCCGCTCGCGATCGCGCGCGAGGATCACGAGACCCACTACATGGTCAACCGCTGTATCGACTGGATCGACGCGCAGAACGCCCCGTGGATCACGCATTTGTCGTTGCTGCGACCGCACCCGCCGTTTGCCGCGCCCGAGCCTTACAACAGCCACCACGATCCGAGAGACATGCCCGAGCCGTCGCGCCGCGACGCCGCGGACGAGGAGGCCAGGCAACACCCATTGCTGGACTATTTCATCAACCACAGTAAGCATCGCGCGCCCGATTCGTGGCGCCAGACGCAGCAGGACATGGCCAATTATTTCGGCCTCATCGACGAGGTCGACGACAACCTCGGCCGCCTGTTCGAGCGCCTCCGGCAATCGGGGCAATGGGATTCGACGCTGATCATCTTTACCTCGGATCACGGCGAACAGCTCGGCGATCACTGGCTGATGTCCAAGCTCGGCTACTTCGATCAGTCCTATCATATTCCGCTGATCATCCGCGATCCGCGCGC
>JAOTUD010000272.1 GCA_029864065.1 Gammaproteobacteria bacterium
GACGAGCGGCCGTTCGACCGCGCCGCGCAACCCGCGCCGCGCGCGTGGCCCTGTCCGGACGATCTCGAAGCGGTATTGGCAACGCTACGGCAGGCCAGCCAGCCGATCATCATCGGCGGTCACGGGGTCTGGTGGTCGGGCGCAGAAAGGCAGCTCGAAGCCTGCGCGCGCCGGCTCAATATCCCGGTTTTCAACGTGCCCTACCATCAGAAGCTGTTATCCGAGGCCAGCGACGTCTACGTGGGCCTTGCCGACATCCACCAGTACCACCCGTCGCGGCGGGCGCTCGAGGCGGCGGACGTCGTCATCATGGTAGGCGCACGACTCGACAACCAGATGAACTTCGGCAACCCGCCGTTGATTCCGCGGGCCGCGCAACTGTTGTGCGTCAACGGTTCGCACGAGGAGATCGAAATGAATCGCGCCGCCGACCGGGCGCTGCTGAGCGACCCGGGCGCATTTTTCGCGGCGCTGGAAGCGCTCGACCCGTTCGCCCCGGAATGGCTGCAAAGCAATCGCGCCTGGCGCGCGCAGTGGGTCGAACAGATGATTGCCGATATCCCCGAGCTCGACGACGATCGCATCCATCCGCTGCAGCTGGCGCTCGACGTGCAGGCGGCGATGAGCGACGGCGACTGGCTCGTGATCGACGGCGGCAATACGCATTTCTGGTCCGAGATTGCGGTCAATATCGCCGGCTGGCGCGGGCTTCGGCTGGGCAATATCCTGCATCCCGGCACCTTCAGCATGCTCGGCGTAGGCGTGCCTTTCGCCAGCGCCGCGAAGCTCGACGACCCCGATCGCAACCTGGTCGTAATCAGCGGCGATGGCGCGTTCCTGTCGGGCGGATCGAGCATCGAGGCCGCGTTCCAGGAGGGGTTGCCGATCGTCGTCGTCATCGATAACAACGGCGGGCTGGACTGTATCTCGCAACAGCAGGAGCGGCTGTTTGCGAGCAAGCGGCGCTTTGCTACCGATTTTCGCGATATTCCTTTCCACAGCATGTTCGAGGGCCTGGGCGGTTACGGCGAGCTGGTCGAAAGGCGCGCCGATATCGTGCCGGCGGTGAAACGCGCGCTCGCCAGCGGCAAAACCGCCTGCGTCAACGTCAAAACCGTGGGGCATATCAGCCCGATCGTGCTCGCCACCACGAGCAAGCGTGACAAGGCCTCGATCGAATAGCATGGCCACCGTGTCGTCGCATGTACTCGATTCGGTGAGCGGCAGTTCGGCGGACGGTATTCGCTGTCAATTGTTTCAGCTGTCGGGCGAGAATGAGCGCCGCCTGCTATTCGATGTCAATGCGGACCGCGAGGGGCGAATTGCCGAAACCGTCGAAATCAACGCGTCAAATCGCGCCAGCGAGTTCGAACTGGTGTTTCACGGCAGCGATTACTTCGCGGGGCAGGGCCTCGCCGTCGACTCGATAGTCAATAACGTGGTAATACGTTTCGTCATGGACGAAGACAGGCGTTACCACCTGCCGGTGATGCTGTCGCCGCATTCCTATTCAACCTGGTGGTCGGAGTAATGTTCGATGACTGCACCTAAATTACTGGTTTCGCGCCGTATTCGCGCAACCCCCTATACGTCCAGGGTCGAAGCGCTGGGGGTGTCCGGCTATTCGGTTGTTAATCACACGGTTTTGCCGAAGGGATTTCAAAAATCCGTGGTAGACGACTACTGGCACCTGAAGACGCATGTGCAACTATGGGACGTCGGCTGTCAGCGCCAGGTCGAGCTGCTCGGCCCGGATGCCGCGCGACTGGTGCAGCTGATGACGCCGCGTGATCTGCGCAATGCCCGGGCTGGACAGTGCCTGTACGCGCCGCTGATCGATGAAAACGCCAGCATGCTCAACGATCCGATCATCCTGAAGCTGGCCGAGGACCGCTACTGGTTATCGATCGCCGACGCCGATATCCTGTTGTGGGCGAAGGGGCTCGCGCTCGGCATGGGGCTCGAGGTTGCAATTGACGAGCCCGACGTGTGGCCGCTTTCGATACAGGGGCCGAAGTCGGATGACCTGGCGGCGCGCATATTCGGCGAACATGTGCGGGAAATCGGCTTTTTCAAATTCCGGGAATGTGAATTCGCGGGGCAGCCGGTAATCGTGGCACGTACCGGGTACAGCAAACAGGGCGGTTTCGAGATGTATCCCGAGGGTTTCTCGTTCGGCACGAGCCTGTGGGATGCCATCTGGCAGGCCGGGCCAGATTTGCAGCTGTCTCCAGGTTGCCCCAACCTGATCGAACGCGTCGAGGGTGGTTTATTGTCCTACGGTAACGAGATGACGCGTACTGAGAATCCCCTGGAATGCGGCCTCGAAAAGTATTGCCAGCTGGACGGCTCTGTCGACTACATCGGTCGCGAAGCCTTGCAGCGCCTCGCCGAGACCGGCCCGAGGCGCCTGATTCGCGGCCTGATCTTCGACGGCGAGGCCTGCCCGCCCTGCCAGCATCCCTGGCCGATCAGCGTCGATAAGCGCCAGGTCGGATACGTAACCTCGGCGATCTGGTCGCCGCGCTTCGGTCGCAACGTTGCGCTCGCGATGCTGGACCGCGGTTTCTGGGAGCCGGGCACGGCCGTCGCGATAGACTGGGGCGACGGGACCGACCGCAGCGGAATCGTCACCAACCTGCCGATGGAGGACGCATGACCGAGATCAAGTCGATGAAGCTTTATACGCACGTGCAGCGTATTTACCGCGAACTGGGCGAACTGGGCAAGACGATCGAGGACCCACTCGACGTCGATGAACTGAGTGCCTTCGACCAGCTGCATTACCACGGTACGGACGCGCTCGACGTGGCGATGGCTTTGCTCGGTGCTGACGCCGGGCAGCGCTGGCTCGAAATCGGCTCCGGGCTCGGTGGGCCGGCGCGTTATATCGCGGCCCGTAGCGGCACCCATGTCACCGCGCTCGAACTGCAGCGGGATCAGCACGAGGTCGCGTGCAGCCTGACCGCGCGCTGCGGGCTGAACAATCGAGTCGAACACGTCTGCGGCGATTTCATGCAATACAATCGGGAACCTGGCAGTTTCGATGCGATCGTGAGCTGGCTCGCGCTCTATCACATCCCCGAGCGGGCCCGGCTGCTCGAAAAATGTCATCGCCTGCTGAAGCCGGGAGGGCGTTTCTATACCGAGGATCTGACCGCGCGCGGCGATATCGATGAGGCGCAGCGCGCGCTGCTCGAGCGAGACCTGTACGCGATTACGCTGCCGCATATCACCGAATATCGCAAGGACCTCGAAAACGCCGGTTTCGAGGTCGAGATGTGCCAGAGCATGAGCTCGGACTGGGCCGAATTCGTGCGCGTGCGCCTCGCAGCTTTTCGCCGCGACCGGGCGCGCCACCTGCGCGTGCACGGCGAGGCCGCGGTCACCGCATTGACCGATTTTTACTCTGCCGTCAATCGGCATTTCCAGTCGGGTAAACTGGGCGGGCTGAGGCTTTGTGCGAGCAAGCTGGGGACGGCCCGATGAGCGACTGGAAGAACGCCTACCGCTCGTTTTACTACGCGACCGCGGACGCACCGGACGACATCGTCCTCGATCCCTCGCGAACCGCTCTGCTGGTGATCGATATTCAGAACACTTACCTCGAAATCGACCTCGATCCCGTCGAAGCCGGACGCTGGGCGCCGTTTCGCGAGCGCATGAACGCCACCGTGATCCCGCATACCGCGAGGCTGATCGCCCACTGCCGGGGGCGCGGCGTCGAAGTGGTATTCGCCCGTATCGCCTGCCTGAAGTCCGACGGACGCGACCGTTCGCTGAGCCAGAAAAAACCCGGTTTCAACTACCTGTTGCTGCCCAAGGACCGCGCAGACAGTCAGCTGGTGCCCGAGCTGACCCCGGACCCGGAGGATATCGTCGTGCTCAAGACCACGGACAGCGTGCTGACCGGCACCAACCTGCGACTGTTGCTGCGCAACATGGAGATCAGCGACGTCATCGTCGCCGGCATTTTTACCGACCAGTGCGTCAGCTCCACCGTGCGCAGCCTCGCCGACGAGAGTTTCGGCGTCGTCGTGGTCGAGGATTGCTGCGCCGCGGCGACCGACGAACTGCACCTGAACGAGCTGAAGTCGATTAACATGATCTACTGTCACGTGGTGCAGTCCGAAGACGTCCACGAATTTCTCGAATAGCGTAACGGGCGATGGTGGAAACCGGCCAAGGCAATCCCGCGGTTTTCTCCAACTACTACGAGTGCCCGGCCGCCGATCCCGCGGCCGACGAAATCTGGTGCTACAGCGACCGGCCCTGCTATTCGCCCGGCGACACCATCGCCTTTCATGTCTCCACCACGGCGCAAAACTATGAACTCGAAATCGCGCACGACGCGCTCGAGCGCGGAGTCGTGTTTACCCGTCGGAACTTGCCGGGCGAGCATCACCCGACGCCGCATGACGCATCGGTCATCGGCTGCGGCTGGCCGGTCGGTTTCGAGTATCGCATCCCCGATGACTGGGTAGCGGGCGCTTACCGCGTAACCTGTCGCATCGATACCGACCACGGCTGCCGCGAGCAGCATGGTCTATTCCTGCTGCGCTCGAGCCGAGCGGGGCGGGCTGGGCGATTGTTGCTGGTTGCGGCAACCGGCACCTGGTGCGCCTATAACAACTGGGGTGGATCGAACCATTACGAGGGAATTACCGGACCCGATGGCAAGCAGTACTCACCGCTCCTGTCGCTGCAGCGGCCGCTGGCGCGCGGATTCGTGGTGCTGCCGGATGACGCGCCACGCGCCGCGCTTGCCGCAGCACCCGGATTCGACGAGCCCGTTACCTATCCGCATATGGACTGGGCCTACGCGACCGGGCATTCGAAGAAATACGCCTCCGCCGGCTGGGCGTCGTACGAGCGGCATTTCATGCACTGGGCCGAACTCGCCGGTTTCGCTGTCGACATCGTCTCGCAGTATGACCTCGAGTTGCGCCCCGACGTGATCGAGGATTACCGCTGCCTCGTTTTTATCGGTCACGACGAATACTGGTCCTGGGCA
>JAOTUD010000273.1 GCA_029864065.1 Gammaproteobacteria bacterium
CCTGGTAGTCGTTTATCGCCCTGGCCACGATCATGTCGCCGCTGGCCCCGACCGCATCGAGCAGCTTGCTGCCGAGCACGCCGTTGAAAACCTGGCGGCCGTCGGTCCAGGGTGTCTCCAGCGCGAGTTCCGAGTCGCCTAGCGCCTCCAGCATTTCCCGGTCGAACTCGGCCCTGTCGCCGGCGTTGGTATTGGCTATTTTTCCGGAGACGGTCAGGATCACCTTGCCGGTCGGGGCCTGCAGCGAATCCGCAAGCGTTGCAACTGGCGTCAGCGAGACGCTTAAAGCCAGTAGCACCAGCTTGCCGAAAGTTCTGAATATCATTGCTACCCCTGCCCCGGTTTAATTCTAATCGGGCAAAATTATAGCCGATATGGCCGCAGTTTAAACGGGTTCGGGCGCGCCCTGGAATCCGATTCAGCCCGCGAAATTCAGATTTTCTGATAGGTGGCGACCTTTTTATCGTCGATCCAGCCCCGCACGCTGGCATCGAAATCCATGAAATGCGGCGACGCCAGGTGCGCATCGAACGCGGCCCTGTCGCTATAGACCTCGTACAGCAAAACGAAATTATCCCGCTCGGGATCGATACAGACATCGAAAACGTGGCAACCCGGCTCGCGCTCCAGCGAATCCTGCGCCTGCTGCCGGACACGCCGTTTAAAAGCGTCTGCGTGCCGCGGACGCGCGCTAAACTCGACAACGACGACGTACATGGCGAATCCTCCCGAAAACAGATTGCGGCCCGAGACCATCCCGGGCTGAACGTTTTGACTGAGCAGCACCCGGTGGCTGCAGTCAATCGACGCTTATAGCATCTCCAGCAATTCGCGGGTTATCGCGCGGGTACCCATAGCGCCGCCGAATTCGACCGGGTGCAGCCGGTTTTCGGCAAATCCGCGGTAAACAGTTGTGTCGATCAAATCCGACGCGTCGGCGAGGCCCGGGTTTCCCGTCTTTTCGGCGAGGTATTCGAGCATCAGCGCGCCGCTCAGGATCGCCGCCAGCGGGTTGGCCCTGTCCTGGCCCATGATATCGGGCGCGCTGCCGTGGGCCGGCTGAAACAGTCCCGTCTCGTCGCCGATCTCGGCGCAGGCGGCCATGCCCATACCGCCGACCAGGCCGCCGGCCAGGTCCGACAGGATATCGCCGAACATGTTTTCGGTCACCAGCACGTCGAAATCCCAGGGGCGCCGGATCAGGTCCAGCGCCTGCGCATCGACATAGTTGTAATCGGTCCGGATATCGGGGAACTCTGGCGCGATTTCAGCGTAGATTTTGCGGAAGAAAGCCATCGACGTGAACACGTTGGCCTTGTCCACGCAGGTCAGCATCCCCTGGCTGCCGCGCTGTTTTCGCTTGCGTGCCAGTGCAAAACCGAAGCGATGCAGTTTCTCGGTGGTATCGCGGGTAATTCTCAGCACGTCGCGCGCCTCGCGGTTATCGATGACCTGGCCACGGCCGTGTACCGCGGCCGAGTAGAAGAGCCCCTCGGTCGATTCGCGCAGGATCACCAGGTCGATCTCGCCCGCGCGCGCGTCGGCGAGGCGCCGCGGCGCATTCGGATAAGCCCTGACCGGCCGCACGCCGGCATAAAGCTGGTAGCGATCGCGCAGTCGCAGATGCGGCGAAATCTCGGTGCCGTCTTCATAGCGGACCTCGGGCAGCCCGATCGCGCCGAGAAAGATCGCGTCGGCCCGGCCCGCCGCCGCCTCGCCGCCGGGTTCGATATCGTACCCGGTCTCGCGGTAATAAGACGCCCCGGCAGAAATCCGATGATAGCTAAATTCCTTTTTGCCGGTCTTGTTCAATGCCCTGTCCATAATGGCGATAGCGGCATCGGTGACTTCGACACCGATGCCATCTCCCTTGATCAACGCGATCTGTAGTTTGTGATTTTCCAATGGCGACTCTGCAAGGTCGTTTGATTGTGATTAGGATAACGTTTGGTCGCGCAATTGTATTCCCTGTCCTCCACGGACATCACTAAACGGACCAGGCACCAACCGAAAAAAAGTCTCGCTACCGGGACCTGAGACTTTACGAGAGATTGAGTCGACTAGCCTTCGGGGTCCATCTGCCAGAGTAACCGGGCGCCGCGCTGCAGGGCCCGGTCATGACGAAGCTGCCGCTGCGGGCGATACTCATCGGGGGTTCAGATACTCGAAATTAGTAACTGCACAGACATCTCAAAAAACTTTAATAAAGCATTTTAAAGTATTGTATTTATTAGTATTTAGCGTCAAATAAATAACTTACGCTCAAGATCTCCGACGCTATCTGCAAACTCTGCCAGGCACCTGGATACAGTTGCATAAGAAACTTTCTAGATATAGTCTGTATATTATTGATTTAAATATATTTATCATAAAGCCTTAGCTGTGTGTCAGCCCGAGGTTCGATTAATCGCCAGATCGGTCAATTCGCTTCAAAGCGGATCGTGCATCGGTGTTTACCAGAAATCACGCGCCGTAGCTGCTGCTCGGAAGGGCTGTGATTATCGGCTTCTTAAGATTCCGGATATCGCGACGACAGACGGGATTCCGTCAAGATCCGGCTGATCGCCAGGAACCTGCAGTGGGTGACGCTTTTTTCCGGCCGGTTGGGATCGCGATTGCTTGCCGGCAAAAGTCTAGATATCGGAAAATTCGGCCCTGCAGCGCAATCCCGCGGGCAGCTTGTAATTCCGGTTGGATAACTGCAGCCTTATGCCGAAGGTGCCGCTCGCCGCGTCGAGCACGCGGTCGACGATCACGACCCTGGCGGTATGCTTGCCGCCGATGGGCTCTTCCGGAATAACGGTAGCCTTCGTCCCCTTCTTGATCTTGCCGAACAGCGGCACCGGTGCAATGATCTCGACATTCAGCGGATCGATGCTGGCAATTTTCAGCAACGAGCGGTTTTCGACGGACTCTCCCGGCGCCACCAGTACCTCGACCACGACGCCGCTGAAGGGACTGCGGATGGTACGAACTTCGAGCGCTTCCTGTGCGCGCTCGAGCTCCAGTATCGCGATCATGCGTTCCTCGAGAAATTCGCCGAGTTCGAGCTCGGCCAGCAGCACGTCGGTTTCGGCTTCGTCGACGACCTGTTCGGAGATCAGGTTTTGCGCGAACAACTCCTGGTTGCGCTTGAGCCTGCGCTGGCTGAATTCGAGCCGCGCCCGCTTCGCCTTGATCGCCTGGTCGCGCTCCGAGCGCACCCGCGCGAGCTCTACCGTGGCCTTTTCGATCCCGGATTTCAGGGTCGCAACAACCTGCCCTTTCTTGACCAGCTCACCACGTTTTACCGCCAGCTGATCGATCACCCCTGTGACCGCGCTGCTGACCTCGGCGACCTTGTTGGGCTCGATCACGCAATCCTCGATGATGATACCGTCCGCGGCGTTGGCAATGAAGACAACCGACCAGAGCAGCATAGCCACCGCCGGGGATAAAATTCCAGAACGTTTCCTTAACATTGAACAATTACTCCTGCAAGCCCGAAAATGCGAGCACGTTTTCGAGATAGTCCTCGCTGCGCAATACGCGGGAACGCGCAACTGCATTCTTTTTTTCGGCAGCCTGCTGAGCGGCATGAGTCAACCATAGCGCGAACGGTTTTGCCAGCCACGGCGCGATGCGCCAGGTCATATCGACCAGCCGCCGGCCAATCTCGGAACCATAGCGAGCGATCAGCTCGTCCTCGAGCGACGTAATCATCTCGTAGCTGCCCGGATCTCCCTGCCGGCCGCAGCGCCCAAACAGCTGTCGGTCGATGCGCGCGGACTCGTGCCGCTCGGTGGCGATGACATGCAGGCCGCCCAAAGCGACGACATCGTCCTCGAGCCGGATATCGGTGCCGCGGCCGGCCATGTTGGTGGCCACGGTCACCTGTCCATGGCGGCCGGCGGCGGCAATGATTTCGGCCTCGTCGGCGTCCTGGCGCGCGTTGAGTACGCGATTGACGATACCCGCGTCGTCGAGCAGCTGGCCGAGATGCTCGGACGCCGCGACCGAGCGCGTGCCGACCAGCACCGGTCGTCCGCTCAGGTGCATCTGTTGAATGCGGTCCACGACACGCGCCCATTTATCCTCTTCGGTGCGCAGCAGCGTCGATGACAGGCCGCGCCTGCGCACGCGCCGGAATGGCTTTATTCGCATCACGCGCAGGCGGTAAACCGACTTCATTTCCGCCTTCAATTCGCTCGCGGTACCCGTCATCCCGCCGAGCTTGAGGTAACGGCGGAAGAAACGCTGGTAGCTGATACGCCCCAGGGTTTCCTGCTCGCCGGTGATTTCGCAGCCTTCCTTGACCTCGATCATCTGGTGCAGGCCGTGCTCCCAGGATCGGTCTGCCATGACGCGCCCGGTAAACTCGTCGACGATATCGACCTTGCCGTCACGCACCAGGTAATGCTGGTCGCGCTGGAACAGGATCTCGGCCTTGAGCGCCTGGATGACGAGGTCTTCGCGGTAACGCGTATTGCGCCAGAGACCGCTGTATGCTTCGCCCAGATCCCTCAATCGCTCCGCTCCCATATCGGTGAATTCGACGCGTCGTTCGCGTAAATCGACCCGATAATCGGAATCGGCATCCAGCTCGCGCGCCAGCACCAGCGCCTGCTCGAACACTTCATGCTTGTGGCCGGTATCGCCCGGACGCGAAATGATCAGTGGCGTGACGGCCTCGTCGACGAGCACGCTGTCGGCTTCGTCGACGATCGCAAAGCATAGCCCGCGCAGCAGCAGCCTGTCGCTGAGCTGGTCATCCGAACCCAGGTTCGCCAGCTTCAGTGCCAGTCGGCTACTGTACTTTCTCAGGTACAGCCGGTCGCGCAGGTAGTCGAACGCGACCTGCTTGTTGGTGCAATAGGTCACGTCGCAGGTGTAGGCAGCACGACGTGCGTCTGCATCCATGCCGGCAACGACGGTGCCGACCGTGAGATCCATGGCTTCGTAAACGGGTTTCATCCACTCGGCATCGCGCGCCGCGAGGTAATCGTTCACCGTGATCACGTGGACCGGGAT
>JAOTUD010000274.1 GCA_029864065.1 Gammaproteobacteria bacterium
ACCAGCTGCAAGGATTTCTCGCACCCGGTGGCGAATTATGCCTCGAGACGCTGGTCGTAGAGGGCGGCGAGGGGCGGGTACTGTTGCCGCGGCAGCGCTATGCGAGAATGCGCAACGTCTGGTTTATACCGTCATCGGCCGAGCTGGTTGCGTGGCTTGCGCGTTGCGGATTCGTCAATATCAGGATAGTCGATGAATCCCCGACCAGTATCGAAGAGCAACGCGCTACCGACTGGATGCCGTTCGAATCGCTGTCGCAATGCCTGAACCCGGACAACCCGGCGCTGACGGTCGAGGGTTTGCCGGCGCCGCGGCGCGCCGTGGTGCTGGCCAAAAAGCCCGCGGGCTAGGCCACGGCGACATACACGACCCGGTTACGGCCGCCTTCCTTGGCCGCGTAAACGCCTTCGTCTGCGGCGTGGAACATCGCCTCGAAATCACCTTTAGCACCACCTTCCAGCGAGGTTACGCCGATACAGGTCGTTAAATCGAGCCCGTTTGGTTTCATGTTTTCGATCGCCTCGCGCAGTTCTTCGGCCTTGTTGCGGGCATCTTTCGCATTACAGTGAGTCATCAGCACGACGAACTCTTCGCCGCCATAGCGCGCCACCAGGTCACCTTCCCGAAAGCTTGCATTCAGCAGGGCGCCGGTCTGTTCGAGCACCACATCGCCGACGGCATGGCCATGATTGTCGTTGATCGCCTTGAAATGATCCAGATCGATGACCAGCAGGCTAACTGGATACTCGTGACGCCGTGCGGTCGATATGAATTTCTCGGAATATTGCATCAGGCTATGACGGTTGTGACAACCGGTCAGCTTGTCGATGGTGGCCATCGCAAAAAGCTCGCGTCGAATATCATGCACCTTATCGAGCAGCCGCTTGTTGGTCATCAGGTTGCCGATGCGCACCAGCAACTCCTGATGCAGGACGGGTTTCGGTAAGAAATCGTTAACCCCCAGCTGATAAAGCGCAATCCGACGTTTATCGTTGTTGTCGCCGGTTACGGCAATGATCGGGATGAAACCTCGGCCATCCTCGTAGGAACGAATGAAGCTTACCAGGTCTTCGCCTTTCAATTTGCCATCGAGGTCGAGTCCGGTGATGGCCAGGTCGTAGGCCTCGGCATGCGAACCGTAAACGGTTACCGTGTCGAATTCCAGGCGGGCAGCCTCGACCGAGGTGAAATGCGACACCTGGTAGCCGGTTTTCTTTAATTCACCCAGTATGTCGGCCGCCACTTCTGCATCGTCTTCGACAAACAGGATGCGCCCCTCGTGAAAAACCGGGTCCAGATGCAGGTCGATAAAGTGGACGATCTGGTCTCCGATCTGGTGCTCACTCAGTTCGTGAATCACGCCGTCGACCCTGACCGTGAGGTCTTCCGCCCTGAGATCCCTGTTTTCGGTCAGAAACAGGATCGGCGTATCCCGATGGCGTTGATGCTGGTTGCAATAGGCGACGAATACCTCTCCGGCGCCGTCCTCGAGATCCTGGTTGACACAAATAATGTCATAGGGTTCGGCATCGGCGTAGAGCCGGGCGGATTCGATGCTGTCGCCGCTATCGGTGGTAAAGCCCTGTTGCGCAAGGGTATGCGTCAACAGGTCGCGATAAGCCTGGTTATTTTCGATTATCAGTGCGCGCATGGTCGTGAGCGTAGGCAAGCTATCATTGTTTTTGGCTATCGGCCGACCCCCGAAAAACTTGAGCAGATTTTCGATGCACCTTCAGGGGTTATTTTTGGTTCGTCGATTGTCTTCAAAATACGATTCTGCTATCGTTTCCATCCATCCTACGTTCCTTTCGTCCATTCTATTTTCGGGGTCTATGAGTCGATTCATATTCATTACTGGTGGTGTTGTGTCATCACTGGGCAAGGGCATTGCATCTGCCTCACTGGGCGCTTTACTTCAGTCGCGCGGACTCAGTGTGACCATGATCAAGCTCGATCCTTACATAAACGTCGATCCGGGCACCATGAGCCCGTTCCAGCACGGCGAGGTCTATGTCACCGACGACGGTGCCGAAACCGATCTCGATCTCGGCCATTACGAGCGATTTGTCGGAGTGCGTTGCTCCAGGAGCAGCAATTATACGACCGGCAGGATCTATGAAAGCGTCATTGCCAAGGAGCGCAGGGGCGACTACCTCGGCGCGACCGTCCAGGTCATTCCGCATATCACCGACGAGATCAAGAACTCGGTGCTGAACAGTACCAACGGGGCCGATATCGTCATGGTCGAAATCGGCGGTACCGTCGGCGACATCGAGTCCTTGCCCTACATGGAGGCAATTCGCCAGATGGGCTTCGAGCTGGGACACGACAACGTGCTCTACATGCACCTGACCCTGATTCCCTACCTGCCGGCGGCGGGAGAAATAAAGACCAAACCGACGCAGCACTCGGTCAAGGAATTGCGCTCGATCGGAATCCAGCCCGATATTCTGTTGTGCCGCGCCGACCGGCCCATACCTCAGGATGAGAGACGCAAGATAGCGCTGTTTACCAACGTCGCCGAGGAGGCGGTTATCGCCGCGGTCGACGTGGATCATATTTACAAGATCCCGCGCGAACTGAGCGAACAGGGTCTCGATGATATCGTGGTCAAGCACTTCAAGCTGGATTTACCGCCGGCCGATCTGTCTGGCTGGGACCGTGTCGTAGAATCGCTGCAGAATCCGGTCAACGAGGTTTCGATCGGCTTCGTCGGCAAGTACGTCGATCACACCGATGCCTACAAGTCGCTCAACGAGTCGCTCGATCACGCGGGCATCCATACCAGGACCCGGGTCAATATCGTAAAAATCGATTCGGACACGATTGAAACCGACGGCATCGACGCACTCAGGGGACTGGACGCGATACTGGTGCCGGGCGGGTTCGGCAGTCGCGGTATCGAGGGCAAGATCGCGGCGGTCAATTATGCGCGCACCAACAACGTGCCGTACCTCGGTATTTGCCTCGGCATGCAGGTCGCCGTGATCGAGTACGCGCGCAACATGCTGGGTTTGTCCAAGGCCCATAGCTCGGAATTCAATCCCAAGACACCGGACCCGGTAATCGCGCTGGTGACCGAATGGCTTGACCGCGACGGCTCGGTCGAGACACGCGACGAGAACACGCATCTGGGCGGCACCATGCGGCTCGGCGCGCAAACCTGTAAACTCGTGCCGGGCACCCTCACGCGTCGCGCCTATGGCGCCGAGGAAATCCACGAGCGTCATCGCCACCGCTACGAATTCAACAACAACTACCTGCAAAAGCTGCAGGACGCCGGCCTCGTTATTTCGGGACTTTCGGTCGACAACGAACTCGTGGAAATAATCGAGCTTTCCGATCACCCCTGGTTCATCGGCTGCCAGTTTCACCCCGAGTTCACATCGCAACCGCGTGAGGGCCATCCTCTGTTCAACAGCTTTATTACCGCCGCGGTCGCGTATCACCAGGCAAAATCCCAATGAAGTTGTGTGGTTTCGAGGTTGGTCTCGATCAGCCTCTGTTTCTGATGGCCGGACCCTGTGTGATCGAATCGGAACAGCTGGCATTCGATACCGCCGCCGAGTTGCAGCAAATTTGCCGCGAGCTTGGCATCCCGTTTATCTACAAGTCGTCTTTCGACAAGGCAAATCGTTCCAGCGGCAAGAGTTTTCGCGGACTCGGCATCGAAAAAGGGCTCGCCATACTCGAGAAGCTGCGCAGCAGCCTGTCGCTTCCGGTTGTTACCGATGTGCATGAAGACACGCCGCTGGACGAGGTCGCCAGCGTCGTCGACGTGCTGCAAACCCCTGCCTTTCTTTGCCGGCAGACCAATTTCATCAAAAACGTCGCGGCGCAGAACAAGCCGGTCAATATCAAAAAAGGCCAGTTTCTTTCCCCCTGGGACATGCAGCAGGTCGTCGACAAGGCTTTCGAAACCGGCAACCGGCAAATCATGGTGTGCGAGCGCGGCGCCAGTTTCGGCTACAACAATCTCGTATCCGACATGCGCTCGCTCGCGGTGATGCGCCAGACCGGATGCCCGGTGGTATTCGACGCCACCCATTCGGTGCAGTTGCCCGGTGGCCAGGGAACATCCTCCGGCGGGCAACGCGAATTCGTGCCGGTGCTCGCGCGCGCCGCCGTTGCCGCCGGGGTATCCGGCATCTTCATGGAAACCCACCCCAACCCGGAGCAGGCGCTCAGCGATGGACCGAACGCCTGGCCCCTGGCACAAATGCAATCGTTGCTGAAGGTATTAATCGATATTGACCGGGTCACAAAGGCATCTTCGTTACACGAAAATGCTTTAATGGGTATCGGTTAGCAGTCATGGAGCAATCATGGGCAAGATAAGCACGGTAGTCGGGCGCGAAATTCTCGATTCGCGCGGCAATCCGACGGTAGAGGCCGAGGTTACCCTCGACAGCGGCGTGGTTGGCTGGGCCGCGGCTCCGTCCGGTGCGTCGACCGGAGAGCGCGAAGCGATCGAGTTGCGCGACGGCGATAGCAGACGCTACCTAGGCAAGGGGGTTACCAGGGCGGTCGGGCACATCAACAATGAACTGGCCGCGCTGGTGCAGGGCAGGGATTGCTCCGATCAGCGGGGGCTGGATCAGGCCATGATCCAGCTCGACGGCACCGAAAACAAGGGCCGTTTGGGTGCCAACGCATTGCTCGCCGTATCGCTTGCCAACGCCAGGGCGGCCGCGATCGAAGCCGGGCAGCCGCTGTTTCGCTACCTCGGTGGCGCCGATGCGGCCATGCTACCGGTGCCGATGATGAATATCATCAATGGCGGCGCCCACGCGGATAACAGCGTCGACCTGCAGGAATTCATGATACTGCCGGCGGGCGCGCCGAGCTTCAGCGAGGGATTGCGCTACGGCGTCGAGGTTTTCCATGCACTCAAGTCGGTGCTTGCCGCCAGGGGTATGAACACCGCGGTCGGCGATGAGGGCGGATTCGCGCCCGATTTGTCTTCCAACGAGGAAGCGATCGAAGT
>JAOTUD010000275.1 GCA_029864065.1 Gammaproteobacteria bacterium
CCGGGCCGTGCGGTCGCTTTGGCGTCATCGTCCGTATCTTGCCTCCTTTGGCGGTTGTCACCTTGAGTTGATATCGGTTTTTTACCCCGATGCAGCTCGATCACCGGCCGGTCATGATTCTCTTGTAGAAAATCGAGAACAGCTCCTGTTGCGAGGAGATTTGCAGTTTCGCGTAAATGTTCCGGCGGTGGATGCGAACCGTGCCGACGGAGATCCCCAGGTTCTTGGCGATGGAGTCCGAGGAATGCCCTTCGAGAACCTGCGCCACCACCTGGGTCTCGCGCGGCGTAGGCGTGATGCGCTGGCCGTGTTTTCGATCCGCGAGCCTTTCTCGCGCGATTCGTCAGGGGCGGTCTCGAGGTCGAACGTCGCGGGAACGTCCCGGAAGTGGCGCTGGGCCAGGCTGACGATGATCGGCGTGACGGAATTCAGGAGTCTGAATTGCCGTGCCGAGAATCGCGAGCTTTCGCCCAAACCCATGAGCGAGATGACCATCGCCACGCCGTGCGTAAAGATAGAAAGATAGAAGGTGTAGCAGATTTCTTCGGAAAGGCCGGTCTGCACGTAATAGGAGCGGTAGTACTCGCTTTGATAGAAACGGTCGGGCGCGATATCGCGCAGCCGATACAGGCCGGTGTCGACTCGGCGGTCGCAGGCCTTGAAAAACGGGTCGAGCAGATACGGTCCCTAGAGATAGTCGTCGACGAAAACGAGCCGTTTCTCGGGCGAAAAGGTATGAAACAGGCACAGCGGTTTTTCGCTCTGGTAATAGGCGAAGACGACCGAGTAATCGAACTCCGTGAGCAATTTGAGGGCGTCGACGAGGGTCTGTGGAAACGCGTCGTCGCCGATGGAAGCGCTGCATTTGGCAAGCATCGCGACCCAGGCCGCGCTGACCGCTTCGGCATTGTTGTTGCGCTTCGGCCGAGTGATCACGGTGCGGGTGCCCCGACGGCGCTTAATATGCGATATCGTATACCTAATCCTATATATGCCTGCCGTTATATATGCCTTAAATAGACATGGTGGTATGAATATACCTACGTTGAATGGTAGTTCATTGCTCTGAAAAACTTAAAAAAAACATAATGTTAAGGGGTATACGCCAACAACGGAAGCAAGGCTTTGCCCACGCAACCCAATAATTCCCAAGACGTCGATATCGAGTTCCGGGGCGTCACCAAGCGTTTCGCCGACGTCGTGGCGGTCGACGACGTATCGATTTCCGTCGAGCGCGGCTCGTTTTTCAGTTTTCTCGGACCGTCGGGCTGTGGCAAGACGACCTCGCTCCGCCTGATTGCAGGGTTCGAACAGCCGACGGCCGGCGACGTCATGATCGGCGGCCGATCGGTGGTTGGAGTGCCGCCCTTCAAGCGCCCGGTGAACATGGTCTTCCAGCATTACGCGCTGTTTCCCCACTTCACCGTGGCCGACAACATCGGCTACGGCCTGCGCCAGCAGAAGCCCCGCCCCGACAAGCAGGAGATCGCCAGGCGGGTGGGCGAAACGCTCGAGCTGGTGCGGCTCGATGGCTATGAGCGCCGCCGGATCTGGGAGCTGTCCGGCGGCCAGCAGCAGCGCGTTGCCCTGGCCCGGGCTCTGATTAACCGGCCGACGGTGCTGCTTCTCGACGAGCCTTTGGCGGCGCTTGATCGCAAGTTACGCCAGGAGATGCAGATCGAACTACAGACGCTTCAACGCGACGTCGGCATTACCTTCGTGCTGGTCACCCACGATCAGGAAGAGGCGCTCTCGATGAGCGATACCATCTGCATCATGCACGAGGGTCACATCGTGCAGATCGGCGAGCCGCGCCAACTCTACGATGACCCGATCAACCACTATGTCGCCGACTTCGTCGGCAAATCGAACTTCTTCTGGGGTACGGTCGAAGAGGTCAATGGCGCCGTCGCCGCCGTGACCATCGACTCGGGCCTGAAACTGAGTGGCCGCCTGCCAAAGGGTGGGCGAAGCCTGAGCCCCGGCGACAGCGCCGCCATCGCCGTGCGCCCGGAGGTCGTCCTTATCGGCCGGCCCGGCGCCGAGGCCCTGGCAGCAACCGACGTACGCGCGCCGGCGCGGATCAAGAACCGAATTTTCCTCGGCGAACAGACCGAATATCTGGTCGCCGCGGAGCGCCTGGGCGACGTACTCGTGCTGTCGTCCAAGCACAACGAGACGGTGACCGGCCGACTCTCCACTGGCGATAGCGTCGAGATCGGCTGGCGAACCGAGTCAACCCTAGCCCTGGAGAAGACTTAGAACCGATGCCGCCTCCCCGCCGGCACAACACTGAGTTACCCAACCGCGGGTCAAACAAGGTAGGAGAAACGTAATGAGTAAGAACGACGATAACGCGCCCATCAGC
Organism: Gammaproteobacteria bacterium; assembly: GCA_029864065.1. Lineage (GTDB taxonomy): Bacteria > Pseudomonadota > Gammaproteobacteria. The sequence goes on from JAOTUD010000275.1 coordinate 2,369, forward strand.
GCGGAGCAGTTCATGAAGGAACTGCGCCGTTACCAGAAGGGCTCCATTTCCCGGCGGCACTTCCTCGGCGTGACCGGACTTGGCGCGGCAACGGCCGTGATGGCCAGCGCCATGCCGATGCTTGCGGGCGCCGGCCGCGCCCAAGCCGCCACCATCGGTGATCGGGTGTCGATCGCCACCTGGCCGAACTACTACGATCCGGCCAACTTCGAGCAGTTCACCAAGGACACCGGCGCCGCCGTCCAGGTCAGCGTGTTCGGCTCGAACGAGGAGATGCTGGCCAAATTGCAGGCCGGCGGCACCGGTTGGGACGTCTTCGTGCCGACCAACTACACCATCTCCACCTACGTCGAACTCGACCTCATCCAGCCGCTCGACCTGTCGCGCCTGCCCAACTTCAACGAGAAGTACTACATCAAGCGCTTCATCGAGCCGGGCACCGTCAACGGCAAGGTCTACGCCGTGCCGAAAAACTGGGGCACCACCGGTTTCGTGCTGAACCGCAAGAAGGTCACCAGCAACCCGACGACCTGGAAGGAGTTCTGGGATCTCTGCAAGACGGATGCGAAGAACCGGGTCATGGTCCACGACTATCAGCTGACGACCATTGGCAACGCGCTCAAGTACTTCGGGTATTCCTTCAACTCCGTCGATCCCAAGGAGCTCGCCGACGCCGAGAAGCTGCTCCTCGACGTCAAGCCGCACCTGTTCGCCATCAACAGCGATTACCAGCCGTCGATGCGCAGCGGCGACGCCTGGATGTCGGTGGCATGGACCGGCGACGGGTTGCAGCTGCACCGCGATATTCCCGAGATCGACTATGTGCTCGGCAAGGAAGGCGGCGAGCTGTGGAGCGACTTCTACGCCATCCCGAAGGAAGCTCCGCGTGTCGATGCGGCTTATGCCTTCATCAACTTCCTGATCGATCCGGAGGTCAACGCCAAGGAGGTCCACGCGCACGGCTACCCCGTGCCGGACAACCGGACGACGGCGCTTCTTCCCAAGGAAATGACCGAAAACCCGATCATGTATCCGGCCCAGGAGTTGCTGAACGCGCTCGAATTCGGCGCGGCGGTCACCCTGACCGATCCACTGCGGGCCGAGATCATGGCGCGGTTCAAGGCAGCCTGAGAGCGGCGCCGGACCGACGCGACGCTCGGGCGGCATGGCGGCGACGCAAACCACGAACGGACCCCGCAAGCGGGTCACGGCAATGCTTCTATTGCCGACGACGCTGTGGTTTTTGCTGTTGCTCGTCATGCCGCTCGTCGTCATTACCGTATACAGCCTGGGCGAAAGGGCGCCGGCCGGCGGGTATCAGCCCGCCCTCACGCTGGCCCAGTACGCCAACCTGCCGGCACGCCTGAAGGCCTTCACCAACACCCTGACCCTGGCGCCGCTGGGCACGCTGATCTGCCTGCTGATCGCCTATCCGCTGGCCTATTTCCTGGCGTTGAAGGCAAGTCGGCGGACCAAGGCGTTCCTGTTGACGCTGGTCATCGTTCCGTTCTGGACCAGTTTCCTGATCCGCACCTACGCCTGGATCTACATCCTCGGCGGTCGCGGCATTCCGCGGCTGCTGGAGATGATCGGCATCGAAGACCTGCGCCTGATCAACACGCCGACCGCGGTTCTGATCGGCATCGTCTACGGCTATCTGCCGCTGATGGTGTTTCCCATCTACGTCAGCCTGGAAAAACTCGACAAGAGCCTGCTCGAGGCGTCGAACGACCTTGGCGCCAACCCGATCCGCACCTTCTTCCAGGTGACGCTGCCGCTCTCGGCGCCGGGCCTTATCACCGGATCCCTGCTGGTGTTCATCCTGCTGATGGGCGAATACCTGATCCCGGCGCTGCTCGGCGGCGGCAAGGTCTTCTTCGTCGGCAACGCGCTCGTCGACCTGTTCCTGCAATCGCGCAACTGGCCGTTTGGCTCCGCGGTCGCGCTGACCCTGGTCGGCATCATGCTGGTTGCCATCACCCTCTACCTGTCGCTGCTCGGCCGGCAGCGCAGGCACCAGGACGTGTCGATCCTTTAGGCGGCCGCCACTATGCGAATCTACGCCGCCGCCGTTTATTTGTTTCTATACGCGCCGATCGCGCTGATCGTGCTGTTCAGCTTCAACGCCGGCCGCCACGCGGCATCCTTCGAATGCTGTGCGACCCTCTGGTACGGCCGCACATTCAACAACACCTTCCTCATCGAAGCGCTTCTCAACAGCTTGATGATCGCCAGCACGACGGCCGTCTTGGCGACTCTGATGGGGACCATGGCGTCGTTGGCCCTGCAGCGGGTGCGGGGCGCGCTGCGTGTCCTGTTCGACGCGCTGACCTATATCGCCATCATTATCCCCGGCATCGTTATCGGCATCGCCACGCTCGTCGCCCTGGTCACCGCCTTCGACGTCATCAATCCGCTGATCGCCGATTTGTGGCCCGGCGACAAGGCCGGCGCGCCGAGCATGAAGCTTGGCTACGGTTCCATCATCGCCGCCCACACGCTGTTCACCATGGCGCTGGTCATCGTCATCGTCAGGGCGCGTATCCAGGGCATGGACCGCTCGCTGATCGAGGCCTCGGCGGACCTCTACGCGACGCCGTGGGCAACTTTC
>JAOTUD010000276.1 GCA_029864065.1 Gammaproteobacteria bacterium
ATGGCGCAAAAAGTACAGCAGACTTTCGACGCGATGCGCGCGGAATACAGCAACCCGCGGGGAGCGACGCCGTGAGCGAACTCGAATACCGCAAAGTCAGTTCGATTCACGGCGCGCTGATTTTTCTCAAGGGTGTCGATAAGATCGCGCTAGGCGATCGCGTCGTGATTCGCGACAAGGACGGCCTGCGGCGCAACGGCCAGGTGATTCGCACCTCGAAGGAAGTCGTAATGGTGCAGGTCTTCGAGGGAACCGAAAACCTCGATCTCGAAAATACCTGGGTTCGATTCCTCGACGAGCCGTTCGAGTTGGCGCTGTCGCCCGACATGCTGGGGCGAATCTTCAACGGTATCGGCGAGCCGCGCGACGATCGTCCGCCCATCATTTCGAGCTTGCGCCGCAACGTGAACGGGTCTCCGGTCAACCCGGCGGCCCGCGCCTACCCGCGCGAATTCATCCAGACCGGGATCTCGACCATAGACGGGCTCAATTCGCTGGTGCGCGGGCAGAAGCTACCGGTGTTTTCCGGATCGGGGCTGCCCCACAACCGGCTTGCGGCGCAAATCGTGCGCCAGGCGCGGTTGCCGGGCGACAGCTCGAACTTCGTTATCGTGTTCGCGGCGATGGGCGTATCGTATTCCGATGCGCGATTCTTCGAGCAGGAGTTCGAATCCAGCGGCGTGCTGCGCAACGTCGTGATGTTCACCAACCTCGCCAACGATCCGCCGATGGAGCGCCTTATCCTGCCCCGCACCGCGCTGACCGCGGCCGAGTACCTGGCCTACGAACTAGATCACCACGTACTCGTCGTGATAACCGATATGACCAATTACGCCGAGGCCCTGCGCGAGGTCGCCACCGAAAAGGGAGACGTACCGTCGCGCAAGGGCTACCCGGGGTACCTTTATTCGGATCTCGCCGAAATCTATGAACGCGCGGGTCGGTTGCGCGACCGCCATGGTTCGATCACGATGATCCCGATCCTGTCGATGCCGAGCGACGACATCACGCATCCGATTCCGGACCTGACCGGGTATATCACCGAGGGCCAGATCGTGTTGAGCCGGGAGTTGCACAGCAAGTCGGTTTACCCGCCGGTCAACGTGCCGCCGTCGTTGTCGCGCCTGATGAAAGACGGCATCGGCAAGGACGACACGCGCGAGGATCATCCGCGCGTCGCGAGCCAGCTTTACGCATCCTACACGCGCGCACTCGAGGCCAGGAACCTGGCATCGATTATCGGCGCCGAGGAACTATCGTCGCGTGACCGCCGTTATCTCGAATTCGCCGATCGCTTCGAAAACGGCTTCGTGCGCCAGGGCGCCGACGAGGAGCGCAATATCATCGAAACCCTGGACCTGGCCTGGGAACTGTTATCGCTGTTGCCGCCGAGCTCGTTGAGCCGCGTCAGCGAGGAAGACCTGCGCAAGTATCACAGCTGGGAGGACACGTTGTAGATGCGGGATCGGCTCAATATACCGCCGACCAAAAGCTCGTTGCTCGATTTGAAGCGCCGGCTGGTTTTTCTCAACGAGGGTTACCGCCTGCTGGAACGCAAGCGCGAATTGCTGACGCGCCTCGTGTACGAAAAGCTGGCCGAGTACCGCAAGCTCAACGTATCCGCGCGGGACGCGATGAAATTGGCATACCGCTGGTTGAGCGTTACCCAGATGCGCATGGGGAGCCAGCGGATTCGGCAGCTTGCGATCGGCATGCCGCAAGGAGTTGAGGCAAAGGTTTTGCCGCGAAGGAATATGAGCGTGCAGTATCCGGCGGTGGAAATTCGCAAGCTACCGCTGCTGCCGGTGGGTATCCTCGGAACCGACGCCAGCCTCGATGAAACCCGCAGCAGTTTTTCCGAGATGATGGTCAGGGCGGCGCAGCTCGCCGAAATAGAAACCGCGCTGTGGCGACTGCTGGAAGAACAGCGCAAAACCCAGAAGCGCGTCAACGCGCTCAGGTACAACGTCATTCCGCGCTACGAGCGCACCATTGCTTACATCGAATCGACGCTCGAGGAAGAGGAGCGCAACACCCTGTTCCAGCTCAAGGTGCTGACGCAACGGGCGTAACGGTCGAACTCGCCAGGAAGATTGATTACCCGCGCATTGCTGATACAAATGACGGTAGATTTATTATTGCCTCGTGCTGTGTAAGGGATTCCCGTGTTTCGGTTTTCCAGGCTGATGTCTGCGTAATAAATCGATTGGCTTAGTGAGACATGATTCGTTTCGATTGATAGTTATGATGAATTATTGAAATTGAATTATAATCAACTTCATGTCGCGGATTTATGACAGCAGATCTTGAGAACATGCACTCACTTTGCGAGCGATCGATAATTGTTCTGGTCATTACGAAAGAGCATTGACAAGGTGAACTCCTGGCTTACTTCAGCAATTTTTGTTGTAACTCAAAATATGCTTGTTGACTTTAGGGCTTTTGCATCATACTTTCCTGTGACAACACGCAGCCATTCGGAAACCATACTATGGTCAGTAAAAGTAAAAAATCAAAATCCGGCGCGTCGGGCTTCAACAAAATGAAAAAGAGTGTTGGCTCGACCGCGTCTACGATAACGGAAGAAATCGACAAAGCCAGGGAAGTTGTCCTGCGGGAAATGCAGGAGAGCTTCGATGTTGTGTCCAGGAGGGCAAAAACCGCTGGTCAAAAAGCGGCTGAAGCAACAAGCAGTGCCACGAAGAAAATCACGGAAACTGCCTCCGATGCCAGCGATTCGGTTATGGAATCGATCGCCGAAACACATTTGGCCGAGACCTTTCATAAACTGGTCGATGAGGTGGAGGATGCAGCAGAAGAAATGATGCAGGGTATCACTACTAGATTTAATCAACTACGGGAATCCGCAATGAAGATGACAAACGCAGGTAAGTCAGCAGCAAAGAAGAAATCCGGGGCCAAGAAGAAGCCGGCCGCTAGGAAGAAAACAGCAGTGAAAAAGAAGGTCGCAGCCAAGAAAAAGGTTGCGGTGAAAAAGAAGGTCGCAGCCAAGAAAAAGGTTGCGGTGAAGAAGAAGGTCGCCGCGAAGAAGAAAGCGCCGGCGAAGAAGAAGGTCGCCGCGAAGAAGAAGGTCGCCGCGAAGAAGAAAGCGCCGGCGAAGAAGAAGGTGGCTGCCAAGAAGAAGGCACCGGCAAAGAAGAAAGTCACGGCGAAAAAGAAGGCTCCGGCGCGCAAGAAGGCGGCTCGGAAAAAAGCGCCGGCCAGGAAAAAATAGCCGTTCCCGACCTGGGGTTGTAAACAGGTCGCCCTGGTGAAGCGGGGCGGAAAGTCAGGAAATAGCGACGCCCTGGGAGTCGCGGTTTTTGTCGGGAAGCATCATCGTCATCGAATGTCGGTGCAGAAGGACTCTGTGCCGACACTTCGGTGAAGTATCTTGCGCTATTGGCGTCGTCGGCTCGCGCCGCGAGACGACCGGCTGCGTTGCCAATGTAGTACCCGACCGCCAGGAACAGGGTATAGACCGGCTATGGATAAACCATTTCAGTCGCGCTACGCCATCGATTCCCGCCAGTTTTTATTTTTTCGATTGCCGACAACATCAGCGCCCGCGCATCATGCTCGCCTGACTTGATCCGGACCGGAATTGCGGGCGTATAACCCGGCTCTTCGAACCAGTAGCTTTTCGCCTTCGACCGCGACCAATACGACCAGTGGCAGGCTCAGGCAAAGGCTCAATTCCGCTATCGTCAACGGCGTGGTGTGAAATATTTCGTTCAAGAAAGGTACGTAGACGACCATCAGCTGTAGACCGATGGTCATGATTAGCGTACCCAGTAACGGCAGGTTACCGAGCAGGCCGATAGTAAACAGCGATTCCTTTTCCGAGCGGATAACCATGGCGTGCGCCAGCTGCGAAAAGGTCAGCACGCAAATCACGATAGTCTGCCAGTTCTCCGACCCGCCGTGGTATGCCCAGGCCTGAGCGCCCAGCGAAAGCCCGCCGATTAACAGCCCGACCCAGATAATATGTTGCCACATACCGTGCGCAAAAATGCTTTCTTCGGGCCGTCTCGGTGGCCGCTGCATGATGCCTCGTTCACTCGGCTCCACCGACAGGGCCAGCCCGGGTAAGCCGTCGGTCACCAGGTTGATCCACAGTATCTGGATCGGCAGCAACGGCAGCGGCAGGCCAAGAAACGGGGCCAGCAATATTACCCAGATTTCGCCCGAATTGCTGGTCATCGTGTACTTGATGAACTTGCGGATATTATCGAAGATGCGCCGCCCCTCTTGCACGGCCCTGACGATGGTTGCGAAATTATCGTCCTTGAGCACCATGTCGCTGGTTTCGCGGGCGACGTCGGTGCCCTTGAGGCCCATCGCGATGCCAATGTTGGCCTGTTTAAGCGCCGGGGCGTCGTTCACGCCGTCACCGGTCATGGCGGTGTATTCGCCACGCTCCTGCAACGCCGTCACGATCCTGATTTTCTGCTCCGGCGATACCCGCGCATACACGTGGATTTGCTGGACCCGCTGCAGAAAATTCTCGTAGTCAATCTTGTCAAGTTCTTCACCGGTCATTACGCCGTTATCGACGTTTATCCCCAGTTTGCGGGCGATCGCGAGCGCCGTTCCCGGGTGATCTCCGGTAATCATGACTGGCGTAATGCCGGCCGACTCGCAATCCCTGATAGACTGGTAGACCTCGTCGCGTGGCGGGTCGATAAGGCCTACCAGGGCGAGCAGCGTGAGTTTATCTTCGATCGCATCGGGCGCCAGGTCCGCCGGCAGCTGTTCGAAGCTTCGGGTTGCAAATGCGAGCATTCGGTAGCCGTTTTGCGCAAGCTCGTCCGACTTGCCTAACAAATCGGCGGTGTCGATCTCCTTGAGCCCCTCGCTAGTCAACTGATTCACGCATCGTGGTACAAGGCTTTCGGGCGCACCCTTGCTGAAAACGACAACATGGTCGTCGATCCGGTTCAGCGTCGACATGATGCGCCGGTCGGCGTTGA
>JAOTUD010000277.1 GCA_029864065.1 Gammaproteobacteria bacterium
TTTTTCGACGATGAAATCGAATCGATCCGCAATTTTGACCCAGAAACACAACTCTCGATCGGAAAAGTAGACGCGATCAAACTACTGCCCGCGCAGGAATACCCGCTGGATGAAGCGGGCATCAAGCGCTTCAGGCTCAGGTTTCGCGAAACCTTCGATATCGATCCGAACACCTGCCCGGTATACGTCGATATTTCGGCGGGAATGTCCTCTCCCGGTGTCGAGTATTACCTGCCGCTATTTTTCGATCAGCTGGTCAGCCTGTTCGACTACCTGCCGGCAACGAGCCGCCTGCTGATCGACGATGCCGCAATCACGCATGCCAGCGGTTTCAGGGAGCAGGTTTCGGAACGCTACGAATCGCGCCGCTACAACCTCGAATGGCCGCTGCTGAAGCCCGACGAATTGTTTCTCGATATCGATTCGCTGCGCGCAAGAATCGCCGAATTTCCGCGCCTGTACTTTTCGGCCTTCAAGCTGGAGGAAGCGGATCGACCCGGCGTCAATTGCGACACGCAATCGATTCCGCAGCTAATCCTGCAGCCCAAGGCCGAGCAACCCGACCGGGCGCTGCGCCGCTTCATCGAAAAACCGGAATTCGACAGAATTCTGTTCAGCGCTGAATCCGCGGGCAGGCGCGAATTCCTGAACGAGATGCTGCGCCACTACTCGATCCACGCCAGCCAGGTCGATACCTGGGACGAGTTTCTGAGCCGCGACGATAATCGCTACTTCATCATCGAGTCGGCATTGCAGAACGGCATGACGCTGGCCGGTAAAGGTCTCGCGATCATTGCCGAGAACCAGCTTTTCGGTGAACGTGCGGTACAGAAGCGCCGTCGCAGGTATCGCAAAACGCGCGATGCCGAATCCACCATCCAGAGTCTCGCCGACCTGCAGCCGGGCGCGCCCGTGGTCCACGAAGACCATGGCGTCGGCCGCTACCAGGGGTTGAAGACGCTGACGGTGTCCGGACTCGCGACCGAGTTTCTGTGTATCGAGTACGCCAACCAGGACAAGCTCTACGTGCCGGTTTCGTCGCTGCACCTGATCAGCCGCTATGCCGGGGCCAGCGAGGACAACGCGCCGCTGCACAGGCTCGGCGGCGAACAGTGGCAGCGCTCGCGCAAGAAAGCACAGCAAAAGATACACGACATCGCCGTCGAACTGCTCGATATCCAGGCCAGGCGCGAGGCCATGCGGGGTTTTGCGCACCCGGTCGCACTCGACGAGTATCACCAGTTTGCCAGCGAATTCCCGTTCGAGGAAACCCCCGACCAGGAAACCGCTATCGAGGCCGTGATCGCGGACATGCAGGCGCCGCAACCGATGGATCGCATCGTCTGCGGAGATGTCGGTTTCGGTAAAACCGAGGTGTGCATGCGCGCCGCGTTCATCGCGGCCAACTCGGGCTCCCAGGTAGCGGTACTGGTGCCGACGACCCTGCTCGCGCAACAGCATTACCAGAACTTCCTCGACCGCTTCGCCGACTGGCCGATCCGTATTACCACCCTGACCCGTTTTACCGCGCAAAAACCGCTGCAGGACACGCTCAGGCAGATCGAGAGCGGCCTGATCGATATCGTAATCGGCACCCATAAGCTGCTTTCCGACGATATCAGCTACCGCAACCTGGGTCTCGTCATTATCGACGAGGAGCACCGTTTCGGCGTTCGACACAAGGAGAAGCTCAAGGCGCTGCGCGCCAATGTCGACCTGCTGACGATGACCGCCACCCCTATTCCCCGGACTCTTAACATGTCGCTGTCGGGTATGCGCGATCTTTCGATCATCGCAACGCCGCCGCTGCAGCGACACGCGATCAAGACATTTGTTACGCGCTGGAATCGCGACACGATTATCGAGGGTTGCCAGCGCGAGCTGAAGCGCGGCGGCCAGATTTACTACCTGCACAACGAGATCAAGACCATCGAAAAAAACACGCAGGAACTGCAGAAAATGCTGCCCGACGCGCGCATCGGCATCGTGCACGGGCGCATGAAGGAACGGGAGCTGGAGCGCGTGATGCTCGACTTTTACCACCACCGCTGCAACCTGCTGGTGTGCACCACGATCATCGAAAGCGGCATCGACGTACCCACCGCCAACACGATCTTCATCAATCGCGCCGACAAGCTCGGGCTGGCGCAGCTGCACCAGATTCGCGGCAGGGTCGGGCGTTCCCACCACCGCGCCTACGCTTACCTGATCGTGCCGCCGGAACGCGCGATGACGAACGACGCGCGTAAACGCTTGCTGGCGATAGAATCGCTGGAAGATCTCGGCGTCGGCTTTACCCTCGCAACCCACGACCTCGAAATCCGCGGCGCCGGCGAAATCCTCGGCGCAGAGCAAAGCGGTCAGATTACCGAAATAGGGTTCAGCCTGTATTCGGAACTACTGGAACGCGCGGTCAGGTCGCTCAAATCCAACCTGCCCATCGACTTCGACCAGCCTATCATGCGCGCTTCCGAGGTCGACTTCCATATACCCGCGCTGATCCCGGAAACCTACATTCCCGACATTCACCGGCGTCTCATCGAGTACAAGCGGATTGCATCGGCAACCGACGACGCCGGACTGCGGGAAATTCAAATGGAGCTGATCGACCGCTTCGGCCTGCTGCCCGAGCCGCTCAAGCACCTGTTTCGGGTCACCCATATCAAGCTGCAAACCGTCGCGCTCGGCGTCGACAAGATCGACGTTGGCGAGCACCACGGAAAAATCGTGTTCAATCGGAAACCCAATATCGACCCGCTTAAAATCATCGAGCTAATCCAGACCCAACCGCAACAATACCGCTTCGATGGCAAACAAACCTTGCGCATTACCTGTCAAAATGTTGAACTTGAGGCACGCTTCAGACAGGTCGAATCCCTGCTCGAACAATTGACTACAGGCTAGCATGAAACATCAATTCCTGATTTCGCTGGTGCTTTGCGCACTATTCCCCGGACCCGTGTTGGCGCAGACCGAATCCGACATCGGGGCCGAGACCGAAGCCACCCAGCGCTACGACGTCGAGGTCGTGATATTCAAGAATATCGAGGTCCCGAAGAGCCGGGAATTCATCCTGCCAATCAGTTCTCCCGGCAAGGGTGAACGAATTTTCGACCTTTCCTCGCCCGCCAGCGTCGCCGCCGCGCGCGAATCGGGCTACGAACTTCTCGCGGATGACAGTCTGCGGCTGGTCGAGGTGGTTTCGCGGCTGGTCGAATCGCCACGCTACGAGCTGCTGCTGCACGTCGCCTGGCGGCAGCCCGGGGCGGAACTGGAGCAGGCCATGCCGGTCTGGGTCAGGGGCGGGCGCATCTACGGTCCCGAGTTCACGTCGATCGACAACCGCATCGAAGTGATGGAGAAGGTTCCGAAAATCGACAGCGAGGAACCCGCCCTCGAGAAAACCTACGAATTCGACGAACAAACCCTCGAGGCGCTGGAGCTGCAGGTACTCGAGCAAAAGGAAACGAAACCGCACCGCGGCCTGTATGAACTGGAAGGGAAAATCACGATCACGCTGTCGCGCTACCTGCACGCCTACACCGACCTGGTTCTGAGACGCCCGCGGGTTTCCGCGGACTCCCTGCCGAACAACTCGGCGCAGGAAGGTTATCTGGGCGCATATGCCGCCGATACGAGAATTTTGAACAACCACGTGCTCAGGGAACACCGGCGCATGCGCAGCAAGAACCTGCACTATCTCGACAATCCCGAGTATGCGCTGCTGATTCTGATCACGCCTGCCGCAGCGCCGCAGGACAGCGGCGCGGCGGCAGGCACCAATCAATAAAACCTAGTAGCTGCGTTTGCGCGGAATCCCGTAGCCGCCACCCGAGTATGCGAACGGGATCGTTCTGCCTACTAGCGCCTCGATCAACGCCAGCTCCGAGTTGGTATGATTGATGAACGGGCCGGGTACGATCAGGTTGTCGCCGCCGTCGGCTGCCAACACGTAAACCGGGTAGTCGTGATGTTCCGAAACCACGTCCCTGCTGACACCCGGATTCGCGCTGGCGACGATGCGCGTTTGGCCGTAGCAGGTGCAGACATAGGAACGATCGGGTTCGGATTCCAGGTAGATGCCGGTTCCGCGAATGCCGATCGTCGCGGTTGAGGTCGTAATCGTATGCGGTTTTTCCCGGCGCGCGAATACCGACAGGATCTTGCCCGAGATGATCCGCATACCCTCGATGATGAGACCGCCGCTGCTACCCATTTCGAGCTCGCTGTTGCCGCGCAAGATGAAAGCATCCTTGTCGACGACGAAGATGACACGACTATTGCGACCGGTTCTTACTATCGAATTAGGCCCGATTTGCGTATCGAGATTCGCCACCTTGCCGTCGACGGTTACGCTGCCCTCTAATTTGAATATCGAGCGACCGGGCGGCAGTTGCTCCGGAATATCGCCGCGCGCGTGACTTGGATGGAACAGGCCGGCCAGGTTGCCCCCGGCAAACAGGCCCATCGTTAGCGCCCTGACCAGAAACTCCCGCCTTGGATCGTCGATATTTTTGCGCATACCGTTTCCTTGCCAGACTGTCGAACATACTTTAGTGGCTAAACCGGAAACTGTAAATCTCACGCTATGGCCGGCAATGCGTAATTGCGGTTGCAACTCGCAGCAAGGCTGACAATAATGATGCCTGGAACGGAATCGAATGGGCGTAAGTTTGCATGAGAACAGATAAATGGTAACTCGTGGGATGCGATTAATATCCGCAGCATTTACACTACTGCTGCCGTCATACGTTTCCGCGCTGCCTCCTGCCTACACCCTGCAAGCGGGGCTTGGCAGCGACGACGTCGGCTCGAATTCAGACAGCTTTTATTACCTGGCGGGCTTCGTGCTAATCTCGAATGCCCTGTCATCCAACAGTATTATCGACCTGCTCGGCGGCGTTAAATCCGGCGCGCGTGATACCAACAGCGACGTGGATCC
>JAOTUD010000278.1 GCA_029864065.1 Gammaproteobacteria bacterium
GTCTGCCAGATCGATCTGTTCCTTGACCGTGGGATTGCTGCGTGAAATCTTCAGGATATCCTCGATGATGTTATTGATGCGCGAGGTATGCTGATTGATGATTTCGATCATGCGCAGGTCCGCCTCGCTGAAATCTTCGTTCTCGTTCAGCAATTCGGCGGCGTATGATATGGCCCCGAGCGGGTTGCGGATCTCGTGCGCAATACTCGCGGTCAGGTGCCCCAGCGAGGCCAGTTTTGCCTGCTGCATGCTGTCGCGGATCGAGGATACGTCGTTCAGAAATATCATCGTATTCGGCTGGCCCTCGCTGTGCAGTTCGCGAAAACTGATCTGAATATTGTCGATTCCCGTCTGCGAGGGCAGCATCGGGGTCTCGATCTCGGGCGTGCTGCGCCAGGATTCCAGCGCGGCAAGCAGCTTGGGGCAGTCTTTCCTTAGCGATATCGATTTGATATTCGCCAGGTGCAGCATGTCGAGCGCGGCCTGGTTTATATGCCTGATGCTGTCGTTGCGACTGAGTACGACAACTCCCGCCTGCAAATTCTCGATGACCTCCTGGTTTAGCGCCGACAGCAGCGCCACGTCTCGTTCGCGCTGCTGCACCAGCTGCTCGCTGCTGCGCACGCGGGTCATCAGGTTATGGGTCACGATCGCGGTCGCGATCAGGCTCGCGCCGAGGATGCCGACCTGGGTCGACGTGCCGGTGTAGCCCGGTATGTTGATCACCGAGTAAATATGCTCGGTCAAAAGGCCCAGCGACGCCAGCGATGCAAACAGGATTGCCAGCGCCTGTTCGGTAAGTAGCCCCGAGATCGCGACCGAAATGATCAGCAGCATTCCGAGACCGCTGGATATGCCGCCACAGGCATGCATCAGCAGGATAATGATGATCGTGTCGCTGTATATCTGCAGGGTCACCTGGCTTTGAAAGCCGCGTCTTTCGATCCAGGCGGCGACTATCCAGATCATGGCCAGCAGCAGAAACGCAAAGCTGGTCCAGGAGTAAAGCGGCAGGTAGACGATATTGAGCAGCGGAGACGGGCTGACGAAACTCTGCGCGAAAAAAATAGCCGCCAGCCCGAGACGGTAAACGTTGAGCAGCCGGACCGAGGTCCAGTTCGTCGAACGTGCACGATATCCGCTGTCGAGCGGACTAATGCTGGTCGAGATCTGCATGTTCCTGGCAGCAGTAGGGCTCGTCTTTAACCAGCAGTATCGACGACTCCGGCACGTGCACACCGCAATACTTGCATTGCTGCATGTTTTCCGGTTTGGCGGATTCCAGCTTTTCGGGTTCGGGCCTCGGGCCGAACAGGCGTTTGAGCAGCCAAAGCAAAACCGCGACGATTGCCAGCAGGATAATCAGACGAAATATGAACATAGGATCTGGACTGGAGTCTTGACCTGGATTATTAAGGCTAAGAGCATGATTATAACGGCAAAATGACAATCCGCATGCAATAGTTGCAAATTGGCGGTCCAGGATTCCCGCTGCCGGGACCGCGACCCGGCGTCAGAATACGAGACCGATTCAGCCGGCCATCAACTCTTTTTCAGGGCGAATCTGGCGGATCGAAAAAAATTCAAATGGTGACTTGCTGAACCGAAAAAACGCACCTATACTGCCCGCCTTTTATTGTTATGGTCATCATCTGGAGAGGGAATCAATGACAGTAGAACTACCCGAAGGCTACAAGCCATCCCCGAAAGAAGAATACATGTCTCCGATGCAACTGGAATACTTTCGCCAGAAATTACTCGCCTGGCGCACCGAGCTATTGCAGGAATCGGAGAACACCATATCGCACCTGAAAGAGGAAAACTGGCAGGAACCCGATATCAACGACAGGGCCTCGCTGGAGACGGATGCCGCGCTGGAACTGCGCACGCGCGATCGCTATCGTAAACTGGTCAACAAGATCGATTCGGCGCTATCCAGGGTTGCCGACGGGAGTTACGGATACTGCGACGATACCGGGGAGGAAATCGGGCTGTTCAGGCTGGAAGCGCGACCCATTGCCACGCTTACCGTGGAAGCGCAGGAAAAACACGAGCGCCTCGAGAAACAGCGCCGCGACGACTGAATTGCCTCCGGCAAGCTGATGTTATAACGGCCTGATAATCAGGCCGTTTTAGTTTCATCCTTCTGGTGCGGTACCCGCGCCGTGGGCACCACCTTCGCGGCCCCCTCGCAATGCTGGTGCTGATCGTCGAAGAAGATATGCGGTGAGAAGGATTCAAGAATCTTGTGCTTCGGCACCCCGCCCAGGAAAAAGGTTTCATCGATGCGGACGTTCCAGGTGCGTAATGTGCGAATGACTCTCTCGTGCGCGGGACTGTTGCGCGCGGTCACCAGGGCGGTCCGGATCGGGGGCTGGCTCTTCGCGGTCTTCCCGGTGAGATCGAACTGCAGGAAGGACAGGGTTTTCAGCAGCTTGGCGAAAGGGCCCTCCGGCAGGGGCTGCTTCGCATTTTCCTTTTCGTGGGCGATGAACGCCTCGAGTCCCTGCTGCTGGTAAATCATTTCCGATTCCTTCGAAAACAGCACCGCGTCGCCGTCAAAGGCTATCCTGATTTGCTCCAGCGGATCGGTTCGATTGCGGCTGGGACCATCGTATATCAACCCCGCGGCGACTTTGGACTCGACCGCGGCCTGGACATCCTCCTCGGTGGCGGACAAAAACAGGTCGACGTCGAAGGCGTTTAGATACTTGGCTACCGGTTCGCCGCCGGTGAAGGCGGCGCGCGTGATGTCGAGCCTGTAATGATCGATCGAGTTCGAAATGCGCAGGCTGGTATCCGCGGAATTTCGCGAAATAATGACGACCTCGGTGCGGCGCACCCCGATTTCGATTTCGTTGATGCGCAATATTGCCTCGATCAGCGCGAACCCGGTGCCCGGTTCGAGTACGTCGTTTTCGTGCTCGAGCTGGTAACGGCAGTAAGCCTCCAGGCCTTCGTTTACGAAGATCTCGTTCTCGCGGCTGAGATCGAACAGAGCGCGCGACGAAACGCCGATTACCAGGTAGTTGCTTAGATCGTAGGGCATCAGATCGACTTTATCAGAATCTTGGAACCCCTTTCGGGATTGTAGTTGACCCGCCTGGCCGCGGGTAACGCAAATTCCGGGGATTCCCTGTAGCCATGCTCTAAAAACCAGTGCGAGCTGCGCGTGGTCAGCGTATAAAGTTCCGAGATTCCCCGGGTCGATGCCTGGTCTTCGGCAACCTGCAGCAACTGGTTTCCGAAGCCCGCGCGCCGGTAGTCTTCATGTACCGCCAGGCAGGCGATCTCGGCGAGGTTTTCCGCGCTGTCGGGTATGCTGGCGATACACGCGATGATCATGCCGTCTTTCTCGATGACGTGGAAATACCTGATTTCGAGCTCGAGCTGCTCGCGCGATCTGACCACCAGTGCGCCGCTGGCCTCGAGCGGTTCTATCAGGCTGAGGATACCACCGACGTCGTCGATGGTCGCCGCGCGGCAACCCTCGTAGAAAAGATTGGTAACCATGGTGCCATAACCATCGCGGGTGAACAATTCCAGCAGCAGGCCGCCATCCACCTGCTGATCGATGATGTGCACGCGCTTCACCTGCGCCTGAATCGCGTGGATTGCCTGCTGCAGCAGGTTTTTCAGATCGTCGGGTGTCGCGGCGTCCTGCAGCATCGCTTCACACTGGCTGGTCGACAGGGTAGTGGCCAGGGCGCCGGTATCGGCGCGCTGTTGCTGTATGAAAATCAGCTTGTCGGCCTGCAGGGTGCGCGCAACTTCACCGGCCAGCTCTTCGGTCGGCAAATTGAATACCTCGCCGGTGCGCGAATAGCCGAGATTCGATAGCAGCACGACATGATTGAGCGACAGCAATTCGTCGATGGCTTCGTGCCTGATGGCGCGCACCTTGCCCGAATGCTGCATATCGACGCCATCGATGACGCCTAGCGGCATGCCGATAACAAAATTGCCGCCGATCAGCGAAATTTCGGAACCCGACATCGGTGTGTTCGGCAAACCCATCGATAAATGCGACTCGAAATAGGTTTTCACCTCGTTGATCGCCTGCACCACGAAGGGCAGGGATGCGCAATCGGTAATCCTGATATTCCTGTGAAACCTGGACTCGAGCCCGTTTTTCGACAGATGCGCATCGATACTGTTGCGGCTGCCATGCAATATGACCAGCTTGATACCGAGGTGGTTGAGCAACGCGATATCGTGAACCAGGCCGATAAAACGGTCGGAATAAATTACTTCGTCCGAAACCATGATGACGAAAGTTCGTTTACGGTGCGCCTTAATGTAAGGTGCGGCGCCCCGAAACCATTGCACATAGTCCTGCGTATTGCCCATCTCTGCCGGTATCCGCTAAACTCGATGCAGACTATATTACATTCGTTGTAGCTAACATAGGCCGCGAAGGGATTTCGAGATCATTAACGAAAGCCAGCCAGTCAGCAGTCATCATTTGCAACAGCAGGAGCTCGTCGCGTTCCTGTACCACCGTTTTCGTTTCGGCATTTTCATAACCCTGCTGGTATCCCTGCTGGCGTCGGCGCTGGCCTATGTCGAACTGGCGATACAGGGGCGAGAGCACTGGGTGGTTGGGTGGTTCGCGCTATTGTGCCTGATACTGTCGCTGCGCTGGCGGGTGCTGCAACGGTTTCTGAGCATGGGCAACAGGGCTTATTTTCCCTACCAGCTTTGGCACCGGCGATTTTTCGTCGGCGTTACCGTCACCGGGCTGATGCTGGGATGCGGCGCCGCGTTGCTGATGCCCTATATCACGACCAACGTGCAGATCATCCTGCATTCCATGCTGCTGACCATGTGTGCCGGCGCGATCGCATACCTTTCGACCTCGTTCCGGGTTTACATTACCTACATGATCACGATCATGCTGCCGGTCACGATCTGGTTATTCGTGCAGCAGAGT
>JAOTUD010000279.1 GCA_029864065.1 Gammaproteobacteria bacterium
TTAGCAATGGGCTTTTATCCTCTGACTGTAATATGAAGCACGCAGCACGCCCAGGAAAAAATCGGAGCGGTAAATGGCTCCCGACCTGGTTCAAGGTCAGCGTTTCCATCCTGGCGGCGCTGATCGTGCTAAAGGCCCTGGGATTGCAGGTTTTCGTCGAGGTCAGTTTTGACGGTATTCCGTTTCTGGCGTCGTTAACGGATCTGGAAATTTACCTGGTACTGCTTGGGATTTTGCTTGTCTATATCCTGATTACGTGGTTGTGGAATAGACTTTTCGGTCCGAGGGGCCGTTGATTATTTTTGGTTGAGTTATGGCTAGGGATCCGAAATACGATATTTTGTTCGAACCGGTAAAAATTGGCCCGGTAACCGCGCCGAACCGTTTTTACCAGGTACCGCACTGCAACGTGCTCGGGCACGGCCGGCCACGCGCCGAGGCGGCGAATCGCGGCGTCAAGGCCGAGGGCGGCTGGGGCGTCGTCTGCACCCAGGAAGTCGAAATTCACCCAACCTCGGACGTCTCGCCCTTTATCGAAGGGCGCCTCTGGGACGATCGCGACATCCCCCAACATCATCTGATGACCGATGCGGTGCATGAACACGGCGCGCTGGCAGGTATCGAACTGGCGCACAGCGGATTCCATGTTGCCAACCTGTATAGCCGGGTCGCGCCGATAGCGCCAAGCTCGATCGCGGCATACGGCAAATATCCGGTGCAGGCACGCGCCATGAACAGGCGCGATATTGCCGACCTTCGGCGTTGGCACGTGGAGGCGGCGCGACGCGCTAAACGGGCGGGTTACGACATTGTTTATGTTTACGCCGGGCACGACCTCAGCATCCTGCAGCATTTCATGAAACCACAGTACAACCAGCGCTCGGACGAATACGGCGGCAGCCTCGAAAACAGGGTCAGACTGACCAGAGAGGTTTTGACAGACGTCAAGGAGGCAGTAGGCGACCACTGTGCAATCGCGTTTCGATTTGCCACCGACGAATTGATGGGTGCGGACGGAATGCAGGCCGACGGCGAGTCCCGTGACATCGTTGGCATGCTGGCGGAAATTCCCGACTTATGGGATGTCAATATCAGCGACTGGAGCAACGACTCGTCGACTGCCCGTTTCGAACCCGTAGAGGGATACCAGGAACCCTACACGGCCTTCGTCAAAAGCATGACCAGCAAGCCGGTGGTCGGCGTCGGCCGTTTTACGTCGGCGGATACCATGGTGTCGCAGATCAGGCGCGGGGTGCTCGACCTGATCGGCGCCGCGCGCCCGTCGATTGCCGATCCTTATTTACCACGTAAGATCGATGAAGGCCGCATCGAGGACATACGCGAGTGTATCGGCTGCAATATTTGCGTTGCACAGGACAATATTGCAGCGCCGATTCGATGCACCCAAAACCCGACCCAGGGGGAGGAATGGAAGCAGGGATGGCATCCGGAAAGGATCGAAGCCGCCGTCAGTACCGATCCCGTGCTCGTGGTCGGAGCCGGGCCAGCAGGCCTCGAAGCTGCGCTGCAGCTCGCCAACCGGGGCTACGCGGTGTCGTTGGCCGAGGCCGGCGAGTTGCTGGGCGGCAGGGTGCTACGCGAGAGCAGCCTGCCCGGCCTGTCCAGCTACATACGCGTGCGCGATTATCGC
Organism: Gammaproteobacteria bacterium; assembly: GCA_029864065.1. Classification (GTDB taxonomy): domain Bacteria; phylum Pseudomonadota; class Gammaproteobacteria. Next base: position 1,652 of record JAOTUD010000279.1, read on the forward strand.
GAGCATCAGCTGCGCACCCGGGAGAAAGTTGAGATCTATCTCGATAACCGGCTGGCCGCGCAGGACATTATCGGCCTCGAGATACCGCACGTGCTGATCGCCACCGGTGCTCGCTGGCGTCGCGACGGGATTGGCCGTACCCACCGCCGCGCCATCGACGGCATTGAAAAGGTCAGGGTATTCACCCCTGACGACGTGTTTGCCGGGGACGAGATTAACGGGCGGGTGCTGATTTACGACGACGATCACTACTACATGGGGGGCGTGCTGGCAGAGCTGTTCCGCGAGCGGGGACAGGAAGTCTGCCTGCTGACCCCCGAGGCCCGGGTGTCGATCTGGACCGAGAACACGCTCGAGCAGGCGAAAATCGAATCGCGCCTGGTCGACCTGGGTGTCGACATCGTGGTGTCCCACTGGATCACGAAACTCGAGGCGGGTGGCGCGTATACCCGAAACTCCCTGCGGCAGCGACTCGAGCTGAATTTCGATTCAATCATACTGGTCAATTCGCGCGTGCCCGACGATGCGCTTTATCAGGAACTGCTGAAATCGGAACCGCGGTTTAAGACGCTGCGCGCTATAGGCGATTGCTATGCCCCGGGCACCATCGCCGCCGCGGTCTACGATGGCCATGCGGCGGCGCGCCACCTCGAATCCGATCAGGATATGTATGCGCCGCTATTCACGCGCGAAATCCCGGCCCTCGACTGACTCCCCGGATTCACTGACTGGTTCTCGCAGGGACGCGGAGCTCACCGAGGCCGCGGAGGAGTGAAAAGGCCGCGCGTTGCCAGCGTCGATTTCGATAAAGCGAAATCAATACAAAAACCTCCGCGTTCCCTGCGTTCCCGCAGTCCCCGTAGTCCCCGCGAGATACTCCCGGAACATGTCTTGTTGCGGGATTCAGGGACCGCGGTTGGCGCCGAGCAGGTAAAGCATTTCGAGGCCGAGCGTGGCGCCGGCCAGCGACGTGATTTCCGCGTGATCGTAACAGGGCGCGACTTCGACCAGGTCCATGCCGACCAGGTTGATGCCCTGCAGGCCGCGGATGATCTTGAGCGCGCGGTCAGAGGTCAGCCCGCCCGCAACGGGCGTGCCGGTGCCGGGCGCGTAGGCCGGATCCAGGCAGTCGATATCGAAGGTCAGGTAGCAGGGACTGTCAGCGACGCGCTGGCGGATACGCTCGACGATCGCGGCGGCGCTCATATCGTTGGCGGCGGCGGCGCTGACGACTTCGAACTCGTGCCGGCTCTCGGTGTACTCGGTGCGGATGCCGATCTGGATGCTCTTGCCGGCGTCGATGATACCCTCACGCGGCGCGTGGTAGAACATGCAGCCATGGTTGTAGACCGCGTCATCCTCCTTGTAGGTATCGGTATGCGCATCGAAGTGAATCATCGCGAGCGGGCCATATTGCTTGTGGTGCGCGCGCAACAGGGGCAGCGTGACAAAATGGTCGCCGCCGAAGCTGAGCACCTGCTTGCCGGCGGCGAGCAGTTCGCCGTAATGCGACTCGACCTGGCCGAACAGCGCTTCGTGATTGCCGGTGGAAAATTCGAGATCGCCGTAATCGGCGACGCGAATCCGGTCGAAAACGTTGAAATCCCACGGCCAGCGCCTTTCTTCCCAGCGCAGGTTAGCACTGGCGGCGCGAATGCCGCCGGGTCCGCCGCGGGTGCCGGAACGGCCGCTGGTGCCGAGATCGTATGGCAGGCCGATGACAAACACGTCGGCCGCATCCGCATCGCGGGTGAGCGGCCTGCCCATGTAGCTGTAGACATTGGCAAAAATCGAATGGCTATTGACGAAGTCGTGGCTGCCCATTTACAGATACCAGTCGTATTCCCGGGCGTTGATGTAGTTTTCGAACGCCGTGCTTTCGGCGTTGCGATGGTGGCAGTATAGCTCGATAAAATCGCTGCCCAAAGCCTGCCTGAGGGCATCGCTGGCCAGCGTCGCGGCCAGCGCATCCGCCATTTTAAGCGGCAGATTCTCGTCTCGCCCGGCGACGGCTTCGATGGTTTCGGCGCCGGGTTCGAGCCCGCTGTCGATGCCGTGCAGCATGCCGGCGAGCGTGACCGCCATCGCCAGGTAGGGATTGGCATCGGCTCCCGGCACCCGGTTCTCGACGCGCCACGCGTCCTGCTTGGCGAGCGGAACGCGAAAGGCTACGGTGCGATTTTCGTTGCCCCAGGTCAGGCTGACCGGGGCGCAGCTGGTGCCGCCGCGGTAACGCCGGTAAGAATTGATGTTCGGTGCCCAGAACGACATCGCCGCCGGCATGGTTGCCAGCAGGCCACCGATTGCATGATGCAGGCGCGCGTGCGCCGCGCCGTTGCCGGCGAAGATATTATTGCCCTTGTCGTCGACGACGCTGATATGCATGTGCAAGCCGTTACCCGCCTGCTCCAGCAGCGGCTTGGCAATGAAGCTCGCGCACATGCCGTGCTTCTTGGCGATCTCGATGACGGTGCGCTTGAACAGGCAGGTTTCGTCGGCGGCTCTCAGCACGTCGTCGTGATGATTGAAGTTGATTTCGAATTGCCCGGGACCCAGCTCCGACGAAATCGCGCCGGTGTCGATTCCCTGTAACTGGCAGGCGTGGATAATGTCGTCGATGATTTCTTCGAAATCTCCGACCCGGGTGTTGGACAGTACCGTCGCGGTATCCTTGCGGCCGGTTTTCGGGTTACGCACGATTTGCAGCAAACCCTTATCGCTGCGCCTGGCGTCGAACAGGTAAAACTCGAGCTCGAAGGCGACCATCGGGTACCAGTTCCTCGCCGCGAACGCGTCGGTTATTTTCTGCAGCACGTAACGCGGTTCGAAAAAAGTCGGCGCGGCGTCGCTGCAGGTCGTGGCCAGCACCTGGGCCCGCGGCGAATTGCCCCAGTTGTTGAGGCACAGGCTGCCCGGGACCAGGTAAAAGTGAGCGTCGGGGTCGCCGTCGTCGATACCGTAATGAATGCCTTCGAGCGGTTCGCCCAGCGTGCTCAGCACGAACATGCTTGCCGGCATCGCCAGCCCCTCCTGCGCGAACGAGTCCAGTTTCGAAACCGGGTAACGCTTGCCGAAAAAATGCCCGCACAGGTCGCTTGCCAGCACCTCGACCTGCTTGAGATCGGGGTTGGCCTCGAGGAACCGCCTGATTTCGTCGGCGAGTTGCTGGCTGTCTGGCAAGGTCATGGAGTCCGAAAAGAATACCGCTTAGGCCGAAACTTTGTGATCACGCAAACTTACCATGTTTGTCCCGCCCAAGTCTTGCGGCAAATCG
>JAOTUD010000280.1 GCA_029864065.1 Gammaproteobacteria bacterium
AACGGTTGATTCCCCGCTCTTTTCGGCTGCCGTACCGCAGGGAGACGCATCGCCAGGTCGAGGATACCCTGCAGCAACAGCGGCAGGGAGAACGATTCGTCGGCTCTCCGGTCGCGGGCGGCGCGGGCGAGCGAATCCGGCTCGAGTTCGACGTGGTCGAACGCGACACCAGCTCGCACAAGTCCTCGCTGCCGCAGTGAGGCGCGACGCATTGTCGCAAAACCCGCATTTCGAATTCCCGGCGTGCTGGGAAGAAGCCAGGTCGCTGCTCGAGTTCGAACCGGTGCGGCCGACCCGGACGCAGGGGCGCAAACTCGTATCGCTCGCGGTATACCTGCGCGATCACAGGCATCGCGACCTGCCGTCGCAACAGCGCAGTCTCGAGGCGCATTACGACGGTTTCGTTTTTAGCCAGTCGCGCAGGACAGCAGAAGAAGCGAAGCGCATGGCGCTCGAGGTCAGTTACGGCAGGGCGCCTGCGCAGGCGCATATCGCCGGTCGCGAAGCGCGGGTTTACCAGCTCGGTGCCGAACCCGGGCCAGGTGACACCGACCCGCGCAGCCCGGCCGTGGTGGCCTGGCACGACGGCGAAATGTTTTATCTGCTTGCGAGCGATTCGCTACAAGCCGATATCTTGCAGCGAATCGCCGCTTCGGTTTACCGACCGCAGCGCCGCTAGCAGTCCCGGTAGCGTTGCGGCATGCAGCTGCGCGACAGGTGCCTGGTCCTGACCCGCTCCACGAATTTTGTTTTCGCCGCGATTTCGAACTGCCTCTGCGCTCTTCGAAGGGATCGGAGCCCTTAACCGCCAGTAGTCATTCCCGCGCACGCGGGAATCTTGCCAAAAGTGCATTCAAGCAGCCATAAGATCCCCGCTTGCGCGGGGATGACCCCCTTAACGGGGATGACTCCCTTAAGTAAGTACCATTCGGGTCGCACCCCCTCGAAGCAACCTACGGGATATATCTTCATTCCAGGCTGTCTCGTCCCTGTGGCGCATAATGCCTGCCGGCGCGGGCGACAAAGTTTCATAGCGCATGCGCCGGGAAGTGAAGTCGTTAGCCGGCGCGCTCGATGCGCAGCATGATGAAACTGCCGTAAAAATAGGGCGCATCGAGCATGTCGCGGGTAACCCGTTGCCGCATTTGCAGCGCGCCGTCCCTGATTTTCCGATCGAGCCCGGGAATGTCCAGCGCAACCCGCAGCCACAGCGTCATCGGCGCAGTGAACACCAGATCGGGCATGATCCATTTGCCGCGCGCGATCGGGATCAGGCTGCGCGTTTTCTGCTGCCAGCGGTCCTGTTTAAGGAATAATTCATGCGCGCTTTGCGTCAGCCGCCTGGCGATTTCGATCGCCGCTTCCTGCTCGAAGCTGAGGCCGTAGCGATAAAACGCGTGCGCCACCTGCGCGTAGTCCTCGAGCGCCGCGTCGGCAATGTCGGCATTGCCGGCGAAGCGGATCAGGCGGCCATCCCGGTAAAAATTCTGCTGCATGCTCTGAAACAGCGTCCGCGCACGCGCGCCGAAGCGTGAATCGACATCGGCGGCAGCGACGAGCGCGTCGAGCATCATCGCATTCCAGCCGGCCAGGCGCTTAACGTCGGCTGGCATCGACGCGTCGCCGCGCGCCCTGAGCTTGCCGAGGATTGCCGCGTTGCGTTGTGCGTTGCCGGCGGCCCCGGGACCGTCGAGCGGCACCATCAGGAACTCGCTGGCTGCCGAGTCGAATTGCCCTAGCCCCGCCAGGTATTCCAGTTCCGCGGCGGTCAAAAGCTGCGCCAGCTGGTCGCGGTTCCAGAGGTAAGCCGCGCCCTCGCGATTATCGACGTCGACCGCGGACCGGCTCGACATGTAGCCCCCGTCCGGGTGCTTCAGGCTGGTCTCGACAAAATCCAGCGTGCGTGCTGCGATCCCGGCGTAACCCTGTTGTGGCCATAGCCGATGCGCCTTCAGGAAAAGCCACGCGAGCTGAGCATTGTCATAAAGCATTTTCTCGAAATGCGGCGTGTGCCAGTCCGGGTCCGTGGTATAGCGATAAAATCCGTTATTGACGTGATCATGCAGGTTACGCGTTGCCATCGCGTGCAGGGTCAGCCGTACGAAGTCGGCGATGTCCTGGTCGAGGTCATCGTTGCGGGCGATGATGTCGAGCAACGCGTCGAGCTGGGGGACGTTGGGAAACTTGCTGGTATTGCCGAATCCTCCCTGCAGCTCGTCCGCGGCGAGCATCGCCTGCGAAACGAAGGCCTGCTGGAGGTTTTTAGCGGGTATGTCGGGCGCTATGAAGGCCTGGTTTTCCGATTCCTGCATCTGGGTAGCGAAGAACTCTCTCGCCGCCGCGGAGATTTTTTCGTGGTTTTGTCGCCACTCGCCCTCGAGCTCCTGCAGCACGCCGATGAAAGTCTCGCGTGGCAGGTAGGTGAAGCCGGTGACCGGGTATCCATCCGGCGTCAGGAATACGTTCAGCGGCCAGCCCGCCGCGCCGCGCACTTTTTCGACAAAGTCGATCAGCCGCTGATCGAGGTCGGGATCGAGTTCACGATCGACCTTCACCGCGATAAAGTCGCGGTTCAGCAGCGCGGCGACGGCGTCGTCACGGTAGCTTTCGCGCTGCATGACGTGGCACCAGTGACACGAAAAATAACCTATCGATACGAATACCAGCCGGTTATCGGCCCTGGCGTCGCTGAAGGCTTCTTCCTCCCAGGTTCTCCATTCGACCGGATCGTCGCCGTGCAGCGCAAGGTAGGGCGATGGATGCCCGGCCAGCTGGTTTGCGGCCTGTGCAGGCAACGCGCCGCCGCAGCCCAGAATAGACAGTAACAACAGCCTCGAAGCGGGTAAATAACGCATCTTTATGTCCGATATCAAGAACAGGAGCAGAAAACTCAAAATACTACCTCATTGGTAATATTGAAAGAATATTAGTAAACTCTAATATTTGGTTTCTATCCGCTAGTCCATTGTTTCCGGGAGTCGCATATGCGCTTACTAAGAAAATTTCTGATACTGTCAGCCGGTCTGCTTCCATTCGTGGCTGGCGCCAGCGAAACGCTGCAGACGGTGCGGACCGAGCGGGTATCGATGCCGCTCGAGTATCGCGTGGACGGAGTGGTCGAGGCGCGGCAGCAGGCAACGCTGTCGGCCGAAGTCGCTGGCAAGATCGAGGAGGTAAACTTTGACATCGACGATTTCGTCGACAAGGGCGAGGTCGTGCTCAGAATCCGCGACCTCGAGTACCGGGCGCAGCGGCAGAAGGCGGTAGCGGCCCTCGACGAAGCCCGTGCGAACCTGCAGGACGCCCAGCTTGAATTCAAGCGCAGCGAGGATCTGCTCACGAAGAAGATGATTTCGCAGGCCCAGTTCGACCGTGACAGGGCCAACCTCAAGGCGGCGCAGGCGCGCAGGTCTTCGGCCGAGGCCAACCTTGCCCAGGCGGACGAGCAGTTGGCTTATACCGTGGTGCGGGCGCCCTACAGCGGGGTCGTGGTGCAGCGGCACGTCGAGCCCGGCGAGTCGGTCAATCCGGGGCAGCCGATCATGACCGGATACGCCCGGGGCCAGTTGCGTGTCAGCACGAACGTGCCGCAGTCCATCATCGGCAGCCTGCGCCAGCATCGCACGGCAAGGGTGATCCTGCTCGAAGACGGACAGGAGGTCGTGGTCGGTAAGATCACGATTCACCCGTTCGCGAACCCGCAAAATCACTCGTTTCCGGTGCGCCTGGATCTGCCGCAAACGGACGACAGGCTTTATCCCGGAATGCTGGTAAAAGTCGCCGTGACGATCGGCAGCAGCGAACGCCTGCTGTTGCCGCAACAGGCGCTGGTGTCGCGCTCCGAGGTGAACGCGGTCTACGTGATCGAGGACGACGGTTCGGTTTCTCTGCGCCAGGTGCGTCCAGGCAATCGCTACGGTGAGCAGGTCGAGATACTTGCCGGCCTCGACGCAAACGAATCGATCGCACTCGACCCGGTGCGCGCCGGAATCGAGTACAAGCGCCAGCTGGACGCCGATCGATGAACCAGTCGCTAGGGCCATCCGGCTGGGTGGCGAAGACCTTCCTGCAGTCGGAAATAACGCCGCTGCTGGCGTTGATCGGCCTCTTGCTCGGAATTTTTGCGGTGCTGGTAACGCCGCGCGAGGAAGAGCCGCAGATCAACGTCACCTTTGCCAACGTGTTCGTTCCCTTTCCCGGCGCCACTGCATTCGAGGTGGAGCAGGTCGTCAGCACCCCGGCAGAGCAGGTGCTGTCCGAAATCGTCGGTATCGAGCACGTCTACTCGGTGTCGAGGCCGGGCCTTGCGATCCTGACGGTGCAGTTCAAGGTCGGCGAGGACCGTTCGCAGGCGATCGTAAGGCTCTACAACAAGGTTTTCTCGAATGCCGACTGGCTGCCGCAAAACATGGGCGTGGGGCAACCGATCATCAAGCCGCGCGGCATCGACGACGTGCCGGTTGTCGCGCTGACGCTGTGGAGCGAGGATCAGGAGCGTACCGGGGTGGATTTATTGCAGGTTGCGCATTCGCTCGAGGCGGAGCTGAAGCGGGTTCCCGGCACGCGCGACATATATTCGCTGGGTGGCACCGCGCGCGCGGTACGCATCCTGCTCGACCCGGTGAAACTCGCCGGTTTCAACATCGATCTCGATCAGGTCAGGCACGGCATCATGTCGGCCAACCAGTCGCGCAGCGCGGGTAACCTGGTCACCGGCAACCGCGAGATTACGCTACAGTCCGGGACTTTCCTGAGCGAGGCGGCCGAGGTTCGCGAGCTTGTCGTCGGCCTGTCCGATGGCGTGCCGGTATTGCTGCGCGATATCGCGACCATCGAAACCGAGCCAACCCAGGCCGAGCAGCTGGTCTGGTTCGGCACCGGCCCCGGCGCGGCGGACAAGGAGATCGTCGCCAGCGGTCGTTTT
>JAOTUD010000281.1 GCA_029864065.1 Gammaproteobacteria bacterium
GCCGTTCATCAACACTTCCGGCACGCGATCACCGAGGTACTCTTCCGGCCGCGTGTAGTGCGGATAGTCGAGCAAGCCGGCGCTGAACGAATCCTGTAACGCCGATTCGTCATGTCCCAGGGCTCCCGGGAGCAACCGCGTCATCGCGTCGATGCAAACCATCGCGGCCAGTTCGCCTCCGCTGATGACGTAATCGCCAATGGACCATTCCTGGTCCACTTCGCGCTGGATCAGCCGCTCGTCGATACCCTCGTAACGACCGCACAGGAATATCACCGACCCGAGCCTGACCTGCTCTGCGAGCCTTTCCTGGGTCAGCAATTCTCCCTGCGGGCTCAGGTATACCAGGCGCGCATCCCGGTTCTGTTGCCGCACGGCGCTGATCGCATCCTGCAATGGCTGCACCTTCATCAGCATGCCGGGCCCGCCGCCGTAAGGCCTGTCATCGACCGTGCGATGCCTGTCACGGGTGAAATCGCGCGGATTCCAGCAGTGCAGCTCGAGCAACTTTTGCTCGGCGGCGCGTCCGACCACTCCGCAAGCAATCACCTGTTCTACCAGTTCCGGGAACAGCGTGATTACGTCGACGCGCATTTCAGTACTCTGTCGACCAGTCGACCACGAGTCGACGCCGATCGAGGTCCACTTCGGTAACGATTTCGTCGATGACGAAAGGTATCAGGCGTTCTCGATCACCTTCCAGTACCATCACATCGTCGGCCCCGGTTTCCATCATCGCGGCCACCGTCCCGAGAGGCTCGGCCCGCACGGTCTCTACCTCGAGCCCGATCAAATCGGACCAGTAGTATTCCCCTGCCCCGAGACTCGGCAATTGCCGTTGCTCGATAAATAGCCGGCAACCGATCAGCGTCTCCGCCTGGCTACGATCCTCGACTCCCGCCAGCCTGGCGACCACGTTCTTTCCCTGCAGGCGGCCTTCTACTTCTACCGCCTTGAGCTCGCCACCCTGCTCTATCAACCAGGGGCTGTAGCTCAGTATATTTTCGCGCGGGCTGGTGTTCGAAAACACACGCACCCCACCCCTGATACCCTGCGCGCCCAGAATATGCCCAACACAGATCAAATCGCCGTCGTGTTGGTCCATCGATTCGTTAAGCCGCAGCCTTGCGCGCTCCCTTGATCAGATTAGCGACACGCTCGCTGGGCTGCGCGCCCTGTGAGATCCAGTAATCGATGCGCGCGTCGTCCATGCTGAGTTCTACTTCCTGGCCGCGCGCCCTGGGATTGTAGAAACCGACGCGTTCGATATAGCGGCCATCTCTAGCCCTGCGGCTGTCGCTTACCACCACGTGATAAAACGGGCGCTTTTTCGAACCACCGCGTGACAATCGGATTGAAACCATAAATAAACTCCAAATAAATGACGGTCAGACCACCCGTCCGTCTATCGGCAGACCAAAGTGTGCCGCTGACCCCGGGGTCAGAAGACCGCGTATTGTACCTAAAATCACCCGTCTGTGAAGTCCGAAAAGACTGATTTTACTTGTTTTTAAAGGCAATTATCCGTTTCGCTAGCAATTACGGGGACACAATACTTTGTAATCGAGGGGACACAATACCTAATTCGTTGAATTAAGTATTGTGTCCCCGTAATTTTGGCCCGTAATTACATCGGGAATCCGGGGGGCATGCGCCCTTTCATGCCGCGCATCATGTTGGCCATGCCGCCCTTGCTACCCATTTTCTTCATCATGCGCTGCATTTGCTTGTGCTGCTTGAGCAGGCGGTTGACGTCCTGGATCTGGGTTCCGGAACCCTGCGCGACACGACGCTTGCGCGAACCGTTGATCAGTTCGGGCTTGCGGCGTTCCAGCGGGGTCATCGAGTCGATTATCGCCACCATGCGCTTCATTTGCCGGGTATGTGCCGGGTTCTGCATCGCCTGGGTCACGCCGGCGCCCATGCCCGGCAACTTTTCGACCAGGCTACCCAGTCCGCCCATTTTTTCCATCTGGGTAAACTGGTCACGCAAATCTTCGAGATCGAAGCCCTTGCCTCTCTTGACCTTGCGCGCAAGCTTCTCCGCCTTGTCGTGGTCGACCTTCTCCTGCGCCTGTTCCACCAGCGACAGGATATCGCCCATGCCGAGGATGCGCGACGCAATCCGGTCGGGGTGAAAAACCTCGAGCGCATCGGTTTTTTCTCCGGAGCCGATGAACTTGATCGGCTTGCCGGTAATGTGCCTGACCGAGAGCGCGGCGCCGCCGCGCGCATCGCCGTCGGTCTTGGTCAGCACCACCCCGGAAAGCGGCAGCGTATCGTTAAAGGCCTTGGCGGTATTGGCTGCATCCTGGCCGGTCATGCTATCGACCACGAACAGCGTTTCGGCAGGATCCACGGCATCGTGTATCGCGCGAATCTCGTCCATCATTTGCCGATCGATGGCCAGCCGCCCGGCGGTGTCGATGATCAGCACGTCGGCAGCCGACTTCCTGGCCGCCGCTACCGCTTCGCGTGCAATCGCCACCGGATCCTGGTCCTTGTGGCTCGGGTGGAATTCGGCACCGACTTCCTTTGCCAGCGTCTGCAACTGGTCGATGGCGGCGGGTCGGTAGACATCGGCACTGGCCACCATAACCGATTTTTTATCGAGCTCGTGCAGCCGGCGCGCCAGTTTTGCGACCGTAGTGGTCTTGCCCGAGCCCTGTAGTCCAGCCATTAGCACGATGACCGGCGGCTTGCGGTTCAGGTCGATCGCGGCCTGCGACTCGCCCATGATCGACACCAGCTCGTCGTTGACAACCTTGATCAACGCCTGGCCGGGAGAAAGGCTGCCGATGACTTCCTGCCCGAGGGCCTTTGCGCGCACCCCGTCGATAAAGTCCTTGACCACAGGCAGCGCGACATCGGCCTCGAGCAGCGCCATGCGCACTTCGCGCAGGCTGTCACGAATATTTTCCTCGCTGAGCCGCCCCTGGCCGCGCAGGTTTTTCAGCGTTCTGGAGAGTCGATCGGTCAGGTTTTCAAACATCGAAGAGCTTCGCCGGTGTTAAAGGGCGGGATTATAACAGCGCGAACTTTTAAAAAAACGTCAAAATTTGAATACTTCGCCACCCTTCAGCTGGTGCACGTCGAAATCCGGCATCGCATCCACGCATTCCTGGTATATCAGCTCCTCGTCACCGGGTTTGAAATGAGTCAGCCAGATGTCCGGGCGGTGTTTCATTTTCAGGATATCGTCACCGAGCAGCCTCGGGCAGTAGTGTTTCGAAATCTTGCTGATTTCGATGTCATTATTGGAGAACGCCGCCTCGACAAACAGCAGATCGATATTCTCGTAACGGTCGAGCACTTCCCAGAGCGTGTCGTTGGTGGTCGTGTCGCCGCTGAACGCGACGTTCGCTCGCCGCGAAGACAGGCAGTAACCTACCCCGGGCACCGTGTGGTTTACCTGGATCATTTCGATTTCACGGGACCTGATGCTTATCTTGTCGCCCGGGTTCATGACTTCGAACTGAATCGACGGGTTGTCCCGGGTCGGCAGTTCGGAGAAATCCGGCCAGATAACCCAGTTGAAAATATGCGCCTTGAGCGCATTGATGGTTTTTTCCTGGGCGTGAACGACGATCGGTTCGTCATGTACGCCAAACATGCTGTCGGCGAGCAGCGGCAAACCGACGACGTGGTCCATGTGCGAATGCGTCAGGAATATATGACGGATCCCGGTCATATGATTGAGCGGCAAATCGCCCAGACCGGTGCCCGCGTCTATCAACAAATCATCATCAATCAGGAAGGAGGTGGTTCGCAGGTTTGCACCTATTCCACCAGCCCACCCGAGCACCTTAATTTGCATATGCTTAAACCGCTGTCCTGTATAAGCTTTTTCGAAGCATCCTGTTCCTGACCAATTTTATAGCAAACGCTGGCCGGAATAGCGCAAATATTTCTTTTCTGGCAGGATCTGCCTGGTTACGGGATTTTCTATACCGCGACTATAATACAGGCCCAGACCGATAAATCCGAGCTGGATCACAAATTGACCGCCGTCGACGACGCCAATTCGAGCGCTGTCCGCTAGTGCGACAGGCTAATTTTTCAGTTACACTTCAAGGCCTGAGCCACTGACCGAAAATAATGTTCCCCACCATCGCAAGCGCGCTCGCATTCCTGTTCTACTGCCTGTCCGCGTTTTTGATCTACAAACAGCTGGGCACGGCACAACATCAACGCTGGGTAGCGCTGGCGCCCGCCATCGTTGCCATGCTGCTGCAGGCGGTGGCGCTCAACGCGCTCATCATCCAGCCGCAGGGCCTTAACCTGGGATTTTTCCCGGCGCTGTCGCTGATCTCATGGCTGATATCGATTCAGGTACTGCTGAGCTGTATTTATCGCCGCATCGAGAGCCTCGGCATTATCGTGTTTCCGTTCAGTGGCCTTACCGGCATCGCCGCGAGCCTGCATTTTTCCGATCATTTCATCACTACCAGCAACAATGCCATCCAGGGTCACATCATGGTATCGGTGATCGCCTACAGCCTGATTACGCTGGGTGCGTTCCAGGCCGGTTTGCTGGCCTACCAGGACCGCTCGATCAGGCAGCACCACCCCGGCGGCTTCATCCGCTTCCTGCCGCCGCTGCACGACATGGAAACCCTGCTGTTCCAGTTCCTGGGATTTGGCTTCGTCTGCCTGAGCGCGTCGTTGCTGAGCGGCTTCGTTTACCTCGAAGACATTTTTGCGCAGCACCTGGTGCACAAGACCGTGTTGTCGATTGTCGCCTGGATAATGCTGGGCATCCTGCTGTTCGGCCGCTTCAAATTTGGCTGGCGCGGCAAAACCGCAATCCGCTGGACCCTGGCCTCTTTCGTTTTCCTGATGCTCGCTTTTTTCGGTAGTAAGCTGGTGCTCGAATTCATTCTCGCTTAGGACACGGCATCCGCGTTGAATGAAATCCCG